>NZ_JAVXKG010000012.1:0-82765 GCF_036647415.1 Algoriella sp. | reverse complement strand
CGACCTGCTGATTACAAATCAGCTGCTCTGGCCAACTGAGCTACATCGGCAATTTGTGGGGAGAGCAGGATTCGAACCTGCGAAGGTGAAACCAACGGATTTACAGTCCGTCCTCGTTGGCCGCTTGAGTATCTCCCCAACCTTATAAAGTTTTTTTTCAAAAAAGAACGAGCCGATGGAGGGATTCGAACCCACGACCTGCTGATTACAAATCAGCTGCTCTGGCCAACTGAGCTACATCGGCAAAAATTTTCTTTTTTGAAATGTCAAATTGAAAACAAGAACTTTAAAACCTTTAAAGGCAATTGTTCCTTTTTCGTGGTGCAATATTAGGGCAGTTTTTCCAATCTCGCAAATATTTTTCAAAAAAAAAGTAGAAGTTTTTTAGTTTTCACTACTTCGATTTTGAAAATCAGAATTTTAGATTTAGAAAAACTTTTTAAGTTTTTTTCAATAAAACTTAAAAAGATAATATTCTATTTACATTAGAGTCCCTATTTTTGTCATCTATAATTAATAAATGCATCTTTTCATCCTAATATTACAACTTTTCGGAGCAATTGCTTTGTTTATTTTTGCAATAAAATTATTAAGCGAAAATTTACAAGCTTTATCTGGATCTAATTTTAAACGCACATTAAATACACTTACTAAAAACAATTTTTCTACAATTGTTACAGGTACCGTTTTTACAACAGCCATACAATCTTCCTCGGCTGCCAGTGTTTTTATATTAGGATTTGTAAATGCAGGATTAATCAATTTACGTAAAGCGTTTGGGTTAATTTTGGGTGCAAACCTCGGAACTACCCTTACATTATGGCTTGTGTACTTCGGTATGAAATTCGATCTTGTACAAATTGCGCTTCCTTTAACCTTAATTGCATTTCCGTTTTATTTATCAAAGAAAAGAAATCAACGCAAAATTGGTGGAATTTTATTTTCACTTTCGCTTTTATTTCTCGCATTATATTTCTTAAAAACCTTTTTACCATCAATAGAAAGTCATCAAGAGTTGCAAGAATTCTTTCAACATCTTTCTCATTATGGTTTATTAACCAATTTATTGTTTATTGCTTTCGGAATTTTATTAACAATTTTAGTCCATTTTTCGTCGGCCTCTATTACAATTGCAATATTACTTGTAAGCAAAGGTTTACCGATAGAATTAGCGGCTATGATTGTGTTAGGAGCAAATATCGGAACAACTTTCACAGCGCATTTAGTTGCTGCGATTGGCGATAAATACACAAAAGTTGTTGCTGCATTTCATACATTTTTCAATGTTATAATCTCGTTGATATTTCTATTTTTAGGTGATTTATTGTTGAAATTTATCGGGACTAATATCTCTTCAAATCTTGCTGTTCAATTAATTACATTTGATACAATTATCAATCTTTTTGGTGTTATTTTATTTTACCCGTTTATTAATCGCTTAGCATTTTATTGTCAAAAGAAATATTTTTCGATACAACAAACAGATAAAAAGTTAGAATTTTATGCCATTCCTTTCGGAACAAATTCGGATTTATATAAAAATGAAGCCAACAAAAAGTTACTGAAACTGGCTACCACAACCAAACAAACCATTTATACACTTGGACGAATGATTACGGAAAGTGATGAAGAAAAGATTTTGGTTTTTCGTGAACGTATTTTAGAACTTGAAAAAGAAGGCGATCAATTGGAACGTGAAGTGAATGAGTTTTTGAATGAAATTGCTGATTTGGATTTACCGAACGAAAATACATTGGCAATTCATCAATTGATTACGCTTTGTCATCACTTAGAAAGTGTGGGCGATATTGCGATAAAGATTTCGTCTATTCATCGTCGTCGTCGTATGACAAATAGTTATTTTACGCCAAAAATGAGAACTTATTTGGTCGATTTTCAAGATAATTTAGATCAAGCAACTCGAATTTTGAATCAGAACTTGAACGAAACTTTAGAAGAAGTTTCTGGTAAACAAGCCGAGTTTATTGAGAAAACAATTAATACGATTTATAAAGAAGCAGAAATAAATTTGATGAAAACCATAGAAAAAGAGAAGCTTTTGACAACAAGTGCACTTTTTTATAAAGATTTGATCCAAAACTACGAAATTCTTGGCGACCATCTGTACAAAGCAAATATCACTATCGTGAAACTGAAAAATCAGTAGTTTTTTGTATGTTTAGAGAAACATTATTAAATGCCAACTATATTTACAATAAAACTTGAAGATCAAATTATCGGAACAACAGAATTTGAATTTGCAGATGCTCCTATGGGAGTAGTTTATGGTAAAATAAAATTTATAAATATTGAATCTCCCTATCTTTTATTTAAAAATATAAAATTCAAATTAATGATGATTATGAAGATATTAAAATGATTGATACTGTAGTAATTCCAAACCTAAAAGTTTACTATAATAATTTTCAAAAGGAATTATTAGGTTGGGGAGGTGCAATTACTGGTTCAGAACTTCTAGATGATGGAATTTATTTTGAAATTCAATTTGGTGGAGTAATATCAGAAATAATGTCTACATTATTCAAACATCATTATGATGAATATTTCAAAGAGTAGAATAATTTCATTCAAATTCGTTCACTTCTCCTCTATTTTGTAAATTTGCATTATGTTTGATTCTAAGCAAATTTTTTCTATTCAATCCGAAGACGATTTTCAGGCTATAGCATTGGAAGTTTTCCGTTATCAGGCGCAAGAAAATGAAGTTTACAAAGACTTTCTACATTTCTTGAACGTTGACTACACAAAAATACAACACACTGATAACGTTCCTTTTTTACCAATTCAATTTTTCAAAAAACATGAATTGATTTCAGGAAATCGTCCTGTCGAAAAAACGTTTACAAGTTCGGGTACAACTGGAATGACGACAAGTAAACATTTCGTAACAGATTTGGCATTATACCATTATAGTTTAGAAAAATGTTTTGAACAGTTTTATGGACCTCTTTCGGATTATACAATATTTGCACTTTTACCTTCCTATTTAGAACGAAACGGTTCGTCTTTGATTGATATGGTGGAATATTGGATTGAGAAATCTTGTCGCACACAGAGTGGATTTTATTTGTACAATCACGATGATTTGTACGAAAATCTCTTGGCGCACGAAAAAACGGGTAAAAAAGCCATTTTAATCGGTGTTTCTTTTGCTTTGTTAGATTTTGTTGAAAATTATAAAATGAATTTACAGCATACAATTGTGATGGAAACTGGAGGAATGAAAGGTCGCAAGAAAGAAATTACACGTGAAGAATTGCATACAATCTTGAAAAATGGTTTTGGAACAAATGAAATTCATTCGGAATATGGAATGACAGAATTGCTTTCGCAAGGTTATTCGAGAGGAGATTTAACCTTTAAATCACCTAATTGGATGCGAATTTTGATTCGTGAAACCGAAGATCCTTTTCGCTATGTTGAAGAAGGAAAAACTGGTGGAGTAAATGTTATTGATTTAGCAAATTATAATTCAATCAGTTTTATAGCAACAGATGATTTAGGAAAAAAAATATCTGCCAATCAATTTGAAATTTTAGGACGTTTTGATAATTCTGACGTGCGAGGTTGCAACTTGATGCTTGTCGAATAATATAAAAAACCACTTCAATATGAAGTGGTTTTTTAGTTATTTCTTTTTTAATATAAATTGATCTTCTGTTAGTTTTTGTGTGCTTTCAAAAAATGATTTTAATACATTATAATCTTTTGCATCAAAAACTGATTTGTTTACTAATAACTGATAAATAATATTCAACGTTCCGTTTTTATAAACTGAATTTTGATAATAAACCAAATTCTCATTTGGCTTTATTGTATTTGTAAAATTAGAAGGAGAAACTAATTCATAGTCTTCTGGAATAACAACTTTTACATTGATTGTGAAATAATATGGAAAATTAAATTCAATAGGGAATTTTCTATCTTTCTCCTCAAATGTATACGCGGTTAAATATTTTTTTAATGGATTTTCTATCGGAATAAAGCTCTCAGTTTTATCTAAATTTGCTTTTCCTATTTTCATTATTTTATACTTTTCATCTGTTTTATCAAACAATAAATCCATTTTATTTTGATCATCATAAAATCGACTAATTGGAGGTGTTAAATATTGATTGATTAACTCATTTTTATCCTCTAAATATTCATTATAAAAATATCCATTAAACATTTCTTTTCTATTTTGACTAATCGAATTATTCTGAATTTTATATGTGATATCAGACTCGTATAAAGAAATTGTAGGTTTTATATCAAGAAAAATATCTTCTTTTTCATCAATATTGAATGCATAATCATTAAATATATTAAGTGATGGATAAATAAATTGATCATCAGAAATAGTGGCAGCATTTATCAAATAAGTGGTATTATCTTTTAACTTAACTAAATTTACCATTGCATCAAATTGATTGAGATAAGGAAAATTTGTAATTAATTTTCCATTAGTTCTTGTTGACACTAATAATAAATCCGATTTTATATTCTTTGCTTTTAAAATTGTTTGAAATAATTTATTTAAATCAGCTAAATTTCCTGTTTTATTATCGATAACATTTTTTTGCGTATCTCTTAAGAAAATAGCACGAAATCTATTCCATTTAAAATTTGAATTAAAATAAGTAATTACATTTTTTAATGTTTCTAACTCCGATTTTCCATTCGGAATTTGTTCCGCTATTTTACTTACATAGCCTTCATTTAAGAAATTATTATTGGCTGTTGTAATTTCTTTTTTTAAATCTTTCCATGTTTGTATTGTTGTTTTATATTCAGGATCATTTCCAAATACACTTCCACTATTACCATAATAACCTTTTAATTGTAAGCGAATTCTTTCACTATTATCTTTGATATTATTTACATATTTAATGTCTTTATAACTTGGTATATTAATCAAAACCCATTCGTTTTTAGAAACTTTACTATACTTTTCGAACATTCTTTTGCCTACCAATAAATTTGTATAGTCTAAATAACCAGTGACTTCAGCTTTAAAAAAACTTTTCATTGTTGGTAATTCATGTTGAAAATCCCATGCATCAATTAAGTATAAATGATTTCCAATCATACGATATTGATATTCTATAATCGATCCTACTTTTACATTAGGAAATGTTAATCTTTTTACGCTATAATATTGATTTGTTTTGATTGTAAATATTTCTTTATCATCAATCGAATAATTAACAAATTGTCCATGCTCTTCATTAATTGTTTGACCTTTTATATTTGAAATATTTTGTAAATTATTATCCGAAAAATAATCTATTTCGATATTTGCTTGCTGTTTTCCTTTCTCCGTTAATATTTTCACACGTCTTTTTACATCGATATAATAATCTTTTCCAGTAATATTTATGTAACCTTCTTCATCAAGAATTACAGCATCTGCATCTTTTTCAAATGATACATTTGTTAATTTTAACTGTTCCTGCGTTAATTTCACAAAACCAGATAAAGATTTTTGAGAAAAACTATAGAAGCTTAAAAAGCAAAATAATAGCGTAAATTTAAATTTCATATTAGAGTTATTGTATAAATATAATAAAAAAAACACTTCGCTTTTTTATCAACGAAGTGTTTCTATTATTTTTTTTAACAAATTTATTAATCAAGTGATAAATAATTGAAATAAAATTACTTAGATGGTAATATAAGATTTTCACAAAAAAAGTGCATTATAAAAGCGCAAATTAATACCAATACAACCGGTACCATAAGTATCCATTCTCCCAAATCATCCAATACAGAAGAGCCTGCGTATGTACCTAAAAGAAATAATGCCCAAATAAGTAAAAAGTTAAATGCCTGAAAACGAGATTTTTTCTTTGCATCTTTATCATCAAGCATCATCCAATTGGACAAATAAATAGAAACGTTTACCAATGCTCCAGTTACAAATACAGTATTCAACTTCATATTTCCCTCCACAGTTACTATGGTGTTTAACATACCAACGCCCAAAGCCAATGTTGCAACAGATAAAATAGGTGTTATAGGATGGCTCATATTAATAAAAGTATAAGTACTGTACAAAATAGCGATTAGAAAAAATGAAAGCGTACTTATTTTATTCTTTTTCCACGTTGCTAAAGTTGTTCCTATAAAAATACCTGCCATAAAACCAACAATTGCTGTTATAGATAGATTTAAAGTGTTTTTGGTAGAGTCTTCATTCAAAAAAATACCCATTTGTGTGGTGTTTCCACTCATCAGCGAAACATAGGTTTTCCATTTCAGAAATGCAATAACATCTACAAAACCAGCTGTGAAAACGATGATGTAGGCCAACATTTGTTCTACTCTTGTTAGTTTTATTTCATTCATTTTCATAGCATCATTTGTAATTGGTGCTGAAGGTGTTTCCATAATTTTAAATTTTTTAAATAAAATACCTCAGGAAAATCCTAAGGTATTTTAAGAATTAATCCTAATTTTTTGGTTTCATAAAGATTTTTCCTGTTGGGAATTCATCTATCTCACCTGGAGGAAGAGAAAAATTAGTTTCCACAACATCTTTAGGATTACTTGATATCCATTCGCTTAAATCTACCGATTGATAAATTCCACTATTAAATCCTAACAAGATTTTAAGAACCGTATCGCCCGTATTTTTGATGTAATGCCCAGCACCCATTGGCACGTAACCTACATCACCAGCGTTGAATTGATCTTTAACAAAATTACCTTGTGCTAAAAACACGCCCATTTCTGCCTGTCCTTCTATAAAATATTGCCATTCATCAGCATTTGGATGCCAATGCATTTCGCGCAAAGTACCTGGTTGCATTTCTATAAAAGAACCCGACATTGTGGTACTGATTGGAAACTCTTTAGACGTTACCAAACGTTGCGTACCACCACCCGGAACAATGCGTGGTTGCTGTGCGTGAAGCGGATAACGGTGCATACTTACCAAAGAAATATCGGCTTCGCTACGTGCAGATGCCAATGTTGTAGAAGGATCTGGAACTGGTCCTGCTGCGAAATAAGCCTCTTTTTGAGGAAGTTTTGCTACTTCTTCTAAAGTTAATCCAAGGTTTTGAGCAGCAATTTCTGGTGGAACAGAAGAAACAAAATCTGTTACACTAAAGGTATGATCTTCGGAAAAATCGCCATTATCAAAAATTAATATAAAATGACATTCTTCATCGCTAATTGCTTGAATGGAATGACCATAACCTTTCGGGAAATACCAAATATCGCCTGGATAAAAATAGTCGATATAACTTGTGCCGTCTGGATGTAAAATTGTGGTTCTACAAGCGCCCGTAATCACATATCCCCATTCTGCCGCATTAGCGTGCCAATGCATTTCGCGCATACTACCAGGTGCCAAACGCATAGAAACGCCCGCAATGCCTATTGATGCTGGGAAATCTGTAACCGAAGCACCTCTTGTAATACCGCCATCATTGGTACGTGGTGCTTTTTTTTCTAATTCGTATTTGAAACTTAAATTTGGATTTGCCATAATTTCAATGTTTTTTGAATTAACTAATAATTAATTTTTTACAGTTTTAAATCATCAATATGCTTGATATTAGAATTGATAATGTCCATTTCTTCTTGCATTTTTCCACCTAACATCAATTTTTCCATCGATTTTATAATCCGCAAAACGAAATGTACACTTTTTTAAAACGAAATGTACAATAAAATCGCAAAACTTTACTCAATATAAAAACCGTTTAAAACATCTTTAAACGGTTTTTAAAATACAATTAATCCAACTTATACAGCATCATATCTGTATATTTAGAAGTATGATTCAATGTTGTGTTGATACATACAGTTGTAGAGCCTTTAAATGGATTAACATCTCCATTGTCAGTTCTACCCTCCATCCACTCGCACAACTCCACTATTTGACTTTTATTTGACGTGAAATACAAGTAATTTGTATCAACCAGTACATCAATTACATTCAAGTAGTCTTTCAATTTCCAGTAGTTATCACTTGAATATGTTGAACAATCAGTACTTAAATATGGAGGATCAACCAAGAAAACAACGTCGTCCAATTCTTTGTATTGCTCAAACAACTCTCTGTAGTCTTTACGCACAATGTAAACACCCTGCAAGTAATTCTCTGTAAAATAATTACTTTGACGTACTTTATTATAAAATGTCTGTCTGCTTAATTCTTCATAATCATTAGCATACTGAGCCGAAAATAACAACGAGCTTGATAATGTAATATAATCTACATAACCAGCTTCTATTTCTTTTTGTTTGATTGTTTTCAGAATTTCAGATTTATAAGGCTCACAAATTACTTTATCCTTTACCAAATTATTAGTAATCAATCGTATTTTATCCAACAATACATTGGTTTGCGCTACTGCTGATAATCGTTTACTGAAGTTATCATAATCGTTGTAGATTACTTTTGCTGATGGCTTCAATTGTTTTATTGTATGGCTCAAAATACCTGAACCACCAAATAAATCAACATAAGTTGCATCATTTGAACTATTTGCTAAAACTTGCTTTACATGGCTTAAAAACTTTCTCTTTTGCCCTTGAAATGGCAATGGACTTTGTGTGTAATTTTTCATAATATTTATTAAATTTGTTGCTCCTACGGTAATGAATGCAAAAACCCACAACTAGAAGACATTTCTGTCCTCCAACTGTGGGCTTTGTGCTATTTTAAAATTACCGTAGGAAGTATTTTAATTTGTTGGAGGACTTTATTTTCCTCCCATTATCGCTTGTGTTTTCTTAAGATGGTTAATTTGAATTGTTATAAACACTAAAAAAATAACAAAACATATTATTCCTCCAATGAGGACATAAATCCAAATACTAAAATCACTTTTTTGTTTTTCAGTATCTGATTTAAAGCTATCAATCAGGCGTTGCTCTCTTTGAACTAAATCTTGTTGAATCTTAGCTGTATAAATAGAATCCATCAACTTAATCATTTCAGATTGTGTAAGGTTCTCATCTTTTTGTTGAGCTTGATCCAATGCCATAGCTATTGCACCTTGTATATCGAGTTCTAAGCCGTCTTTTGTTTGTTTCAAGGAAACTTTACCTTTATCCTCATTCGTTTTACCTGCGTAGGTCAAACCAAGCTTTTGCAATAGAGTTTCGTTTGAGGAATATTTTTGCAAATAATCATAGGTAGATTTCTGCAACTGGAGATTTACTGACGAATCATTTTTAATTGATTGATTATTTTCGATCTTCACCTGTTCAACTTCCTTTGTTTTCCATTTTGTTGCACAACTCGTGAACAACAAAACAATAATTAATAACAAATACTTATACATATTGCTGAATTCTTTTGATGATTGATTTCAAAGAAGCTGCATAATTTGGATCAGTAGCATAACCAGCTTTTGCGATTTCGTCAACAAACTTATTTGCATCACTTTTCACAGCTAACGCCTTTGCATATCGTGGATTTCTGAAAAAGAAATCTGAATGATCGTCGAATGATTCTTTTGGCGAATCATACTTCATAAAATAATCTTTGATTTTATATTTATAAAGTCCGTTTGCCTGTTTTGTAATCGAGATTAAAACTGGATATTTAACCGAATTTGTTTTGTGATATTCTGTTGTAGTCAACAATTGTTTTTTATTCGCTGGTGTAGTTGCTTTTGCTTTTACACCGAAAAGCATATTTCCAACAACTGTTTTTCCCCAACCAGTTTCTTGTGCAGCTTGCGCCATTACAGCAAGTGCATTAATACCTGTTTTCTTTTGCGATTCGAGGGCAAAAGGATAATACTTTTGTGTAAATTCTTGTGGTGTCATATTTTAATTTTAAAAATGAGTTTATCCTGCTCGTGTAGTTTTTACACGTGCTTTAAATTGTTTTTAATTATGTTTTAAATGGTTATTTTACTTTGAAGTTGAATTGTTTTGCTCCAAAAATTCGGACCGCAAAATAATAACACAACGCAAGTGTTATATACCAATATTGAGAAGCTACTTTGCGAGTTCCGAAATAACACAAGGTTAATTCTATCATTTGTCGAAACAATAACTTATCGGCAATTAATCTGTCATTTTTTGTTCCTCCTACGCTATACGCCTCATCATGTTGATTGCATTGGCTCGTAAAAAATTTATAATGCGGTGGTTTAAACCATTTCCAAAAACCACCACAAGCACCGCAACCATTTATTCCGCTACTAAATCCCATTTTCCGTCACCGTCATTTTCTAAAATGTAAGCCTTTAGAACTGCATAAGAAATAGCGTTAAGACTATCAAAAACTCCCATGATGTAATCAAATGCAGGTAATAAGATAAAATTATCTTCATCATCTAATACGGGTTCGAAATTCTCATCTCGTTGTTGGATCATTTCATTGTTATTGATATACCAATCGTATGATGTTTGGTTTTTAAACAAATGCGACACATCTACACCATCACGTGTGTATGAGATAAAATAATTAACGTAGAACTGGTTATAATTACCACCGTCAATGTGCGCCTGCATTACATTAACTGTACGTTCTATATCTTCAAATCCTACTTCCTTCAAATTTGATATTTGCTGTTCTAAAAGTATTCTTCCTTTCACTTTGTCCATTGGTAGTAGTTTTTAATTAGTTTAAAAATGTTATTTTGTCAATAAATATTTTAATATCATTTGGTGTATATCCAATAACTAAATTTTTTGAATACAAACTGACACCAATAGCTTTAGCGGATAAACTGTCAAGAACTACAAGTGAACGACCTCCAGAACCTGTAGATGCTGTGACTTGTACATCAATTAAATTTGATTTTTTGATCATCTTGATGTCTAATATCATACTATTCTGATCCATCGTAATTAAATCCCCATTAGGTTCAATTTTTTTATCAACAAAAATTTTATAGATATTTAATGTAAATGGAATAAACAACTGATTTTGCATTGATTCCTCTACTAAACCAATTTTTAACCCTCCGAAGTTGGCATTCCAAGCAGTAGACGTTATTTTAAATGACAATATAAAATCTCGCTGCATAATTTCTGATGTTAAAACAGGTTGAGATAACAGCGTTTTGATTGGTTTTATAACCGAAATATGTGGGGTATTCGGAACGACGAAATAAACATTCTTATCTAACTCATAATCATTAGTATCAAATGTGACTGAGGAATCAGTTACTTTATTCCACACCAATGGTGGCAAATCTTGTACATCTAAATAATCAACTACACTAAGTTCCGTTGTATCTGCATTTGTCATTTGTAATTGATGATTATAAATTTTTATCAGATAAACTCCTAAAGGTATGTTTGAGAAATCAATTCCAAAAGACATATATGTAGGGTCTGTTTGTATCACATTAACAATTGGAACTAAATATTCTTGTAACGTTACTTTATTTCTCAACTTAACCCAACTTAAAGTGTTTTCACGAGTATCTATAAATAGATTAGAGCCTTTAATTCTAATATATTGAATAAAACTTTCATTCTTAATTATGTTAGGAAATAGAAAATCTACTCTTGGTTGACTTGTAGAATAAATTTCTCCCGTTTTACGCTGAGCCAATCTCCAAGCATCTTTTTGTGCATCTGTCGATTTTGACATTGCATTTGTAACAGCATTCAACCCTACTTTAGCCATATTTCCATTACTGTCAGAGCCTAATAATTGATTAAAAGTCGCATCAGCACTTTTGTCTAATAATCCTGAATAACGTACAGAAGAATTGGAGCAAATGAAAGGAAAACCAAATTCAACGCTTGCAGTTCCTGTATGCTTTCGATTAGTGGAAACATTCAAATTTGTATTTGCAAAATTCTTTCCTAAATCACCAGCTGGTAATTGTGCAGAATTTCCTTCAGCATCTATTCCAACCACATAAGGAAATTCGGTTACAGTTCCAGTTTCGGTTGGCTTATAAAGCACCAATCCAAATTCTTCATCAACACAACCGTTAAATGCAGATTGTGCAGCGCCTATTCGTAAATTAAAACGAGCGTAATCACTTGTAATTAAAATTGCATTGTCATTAAATTCAAGATTCGCAACACCAAGCGCATTTTTCCAAGATGTTACATCTTCAGACGTTAACGAAGTTGCATCATTCATTGCGTACATGTCGTGTGTATGGTTGGTTTCAGCTTTGCCATCAAGTAAATCTCCAAGCCTATTTATAGAACTAATTGGCAAAGTATCTGACTTATGCCAAAAAGAAGCCCAAGTCGCCCAAAACTGTTGTTGAGTTGGTTTTAAACCCGTCTTAAACCAATTATCAATTGTGTTTCTATCGGTGTAATTAATCTGTGTATTATTATCTAATGCCATAATTTTAACCTTTATACATTATTTTCGCCAAAACAAAGAATGGCGGTCTATTTTCGTGCGCTTGATTTCCTCCGACTTCGTTCGTTTCAAAAGTATGGGAGTGATTACCAGCCGATGACGTTGTACCGCTCTTTGATCCATTACCATCAGAACCACGACGAAATGAATCACTACCTTCCCAATATGTATAATTATATGAATGTGTATGCGCACCATTACTAGACGTACTTCCACTATGCTTATGCGCTGGCATTTGTGCCGTTGTTAACTTTACATCTTTTGCTCCTCCTGTATTACTGATTGCGTTATAATCTGCATCACGTGGATCATAACCAACTATAAAAAGACCGCGAAGGTCGGGCGTTCCATTCGTTCCGTCGCAAAGTTGATAACCTGTTGGTATATCTTCAATCTTTCCGTAGTAATCCAAAACAACACAACCTACAGGCATCAATCTTTTTTGAATTTCTTTGATTGACATTGGTCGATGAAAGTCAACCCATTGATAATTTATATTTTGAACTGATGAACCGAAAGTTGCGTAACGAGTTAGGTAAACAACTTTATTTTCACCATTTTCAAAGTTCTTCGATTTCGTTTCTTCTCTAATAATTACTGTTGCACCAGCTTGACCACCTCGGAACTCCAATACTTCACCATCAATGTAAACTACACCATTGGCAACAGTATTTCCTACGATTTCACAACCTTTTACAATTGCCAAAGGCGCAATGATATTACCCAATGAATTGAATATATCATACGCATTTTGCATGGCATTTAGTGTGTCCGTTTCAAGAGGAAAACCTCCTGTTTGTTGTACATTTATTTTATTCATCTTAAATTGATAATATTAAATCGTGTTGCTTCTAATTTGTAAAATTTTACTTGTGCTTCAACATCATAAATGTCTGCACTTACGCCATTCATATCGACTGTGAAATCGAAACTATCGTCTGAATAATCTGAACTTTGACGAATAAATAATGTGCCTAAATATTTCGGTTTTTGCTCACCTTCTGTATAGATGTATTTTCGTTCAAATTGGTCGCCTTCAACTATTTTGATACGACGTTCTGAAATATCAAAACGATCATTTAAAGCGGCTTCTAAGTAGCAAACCTGCCAATTGTGATCTAACTTATAATGATCGTCAGTTCGTTTGACTAAAAAATTATAATGAATCGTTACGACTGGAGCAATTGCCGAACGTAAATAAGCGATGATTCGAGGTTGGCGCATAAAAGTAGGCAACAACAAAACCACGAGCTTATTGAAATCTATGTTAAACTTCATACTTTATATCATTATAATTTTCGATTGTGAAATAGCCACTTTCGGGAATTCGTCTTACATCTATTGTTGTCCAATCGCCGTAATTATTGGTTGTGGCATTTATCCAACAACTTTGTGCTAAATCAACCGAAACCATATTAACGCCTGTAATTGCTTCCAATTTATTGGCTAAATCTTGAATTCGCAATTCACCATCAAAAGGCAATTCTTTCATAAATTCTTGTAAAGCTTCTTGTACTGGATATTTACCTGTAGTAATATCCATTCCTTGCGCATTTATCACCAATGGATCACGAAACACACGAATGTTTAATTTTAATCTATCGGGTAAATAATTGATTATTCGATATGGAATACCTGTTCCTTTTACTCGTTCAGTATATTCAAGTATAGCCTCCATTTTATCCATTTCTAAAGGCGATAAAACTTCATCTTTTTCGGTTGCAATCTTTATGATGACTTCACGTCCTGTATCACTTTCGTTAACCGCACAATATTTAATGATTTTTGAAGCTTCAATTTGTTCAGCAGTTGCATTTGTATTGTCAAATAAATCTGTTTCTTTTATCAATTGAAATCCGTATTGAAAATTCAAATACAGCGATTGAATCCAAGGTAAACGATGTGTTTTTTGCGTTGATATTTTTGTGTCTATTTCGGTGCGATGAAGCGTAAATAATTGTGCTAATTGCTCAATTGAATACGCCATGATATACAACATCATTCGCCAAACTGACGTTTTTGATGTTGACGTTAAACCATCTAAATTTGGATTAGATGATTTAGCTGCAATCATTTCTCTTTGATAATTTTCTACACTCATAATTATTGTACTTCAAAATCTACTTCAATAGCCCAGTAATCAATTCCACTTGGCGTTTCTATTTCTTTTTCAATCATTGTGATTGCTGTTGCAGGTTTCAAACCTTTATTTTGGAAATATTCGGCGATTAACCTTTGTCCAAAATCACTATTTGCAGGAACGTTTAAAATTTGTCCGACCTCCAAATCATCTGTTAAACTGATGTTATTTTCAATCGCCAAAGACATTGCACCAATAGCAGTTCCAAATAGATAAATGGAAATATCTAATAGCGTTTGATTATGCAGGACTTTTATTTGCATGTTTAGTTTGTTTTTCAAGTTCTACAACTCTTTTTCGTAACTCTGCATTTTCTGTTTTCAACATTTTAATTTTCCGATTCAACATCGAAATTTCTTCTTTTAAAATCTTTTCTTTAGATTTCATTAATGCATCAAATTCTTGATACCTGTTTTCGTATCGTTGTTTCAGATCGTCTAAGATGTCTTTATAATGATTAGATAGTTTTACATCATTTTCAATTTTTGATGTATTTACACTTTCTAAAGCAGCTGAAACTTCTGCATTAAATTTTTTCCTTTCTAAAAACCAAAAAACTAAACCTCCAGCACCTAATAAGTATCCCAAAAATGTTATCAATAATTGTGTCCAGTCCATTAAATTGTAATTGTAGTGTTTTCAATTCCGTTCGTTGTGTCAATTTCAGGGTTCGAGTAATTGTCGTATTCTAGTTGTATTCTTAGGTCTCTTTCAAATTCGTAAGGAGAAATATTTGTTTTGATATAATTAATTGCACCAAATCCAACTTGAGGAAATTCTTTAAATTCTCCTTTCTGAGCGATGAAAATATCTTCGATATGTTGTTGATCACTTTCATCAATCAAAAAGTCGCCATTTATGATTTCTAAATCTTGATTATCTGTACATTTAAAATCTTTCATTACTCAATTTTTCCTTGTCCTGTAAAAGCTCCTTGGCTCGATGTTCCTGTAATTTGAATCACTGATGATATTAAATAGTTTTTGATTGCTTGCATCAACTTTTCAGCATAAATACGTTTACTTTCTTCGTAATTTTCTGATCGGATCATTTCATCTTGAATTGAAATAATTTCCTGTACTAATTGTTCATCATTTAAAGCCATTAGAATAAAAGTTTATCAATTTGTTGATTCAGCGATTTGAATTTTTGTTTGTTGATTTCAATAAATTTTCCAGCACCACTTGGCGTTTGAATTATTGCATTTTCAAGTGTTGAAAACAAATCGTTGAAAACAGTTTTAAGATTTGTATTCTCATTTAAAACTCTGAATTTTCCATCTTTCATTTCAAAAACTTGTTGATCCATTTTAATGACAATTCGTTCGATTTCTGAGTATTTCAAAACAAATAAATCATCTGTATCATTTAATCGTCCGTAAATGATTTTAGAGCCGATTTTTGGATAAACGGTAATATTAGAATTAAGATCAGCATCTATTGCATTTAGTCGAATATCATCAACACCATCAGATGTTGTACAGGTTGTTTCTGTAACTTCTGTAACAGTTTCTAACATTAATGGAAATCTACGAACACCTTTTTTATTGGCTTTTTTTACGGCTGTTTCAAATAATTCTGCTATTTCCATAAATTACAATTTGTAACTAATTTTTAAACTCCTTTTAATCCCTTCAGAACCGCTTACATCTATCGTAACAGCTTCAACAAAATATCGTCCATCTTGATGTCCATCTTCATAATATGGACGCACTACATCTACTGCATCACCTTCCTTTATCAATGGATAACACCATGTGTCAATTGTCCCATCAAAACCATCAAAAATTTTAGCTTTATAATAATTATTTGTAAAATCTTTTAGTTCTATTTTTGATAGACCAGGGCGACTTATTGTTAATTCATTTTCGCCTTTTTCACCAACAGATTGTTTAATTTTTGTACCGTCTTTCTGATCAGATTCAATCGTCAAGTAAAGCTGTTTAGACTCCTTTCTTTCAAACTTAATATCAGAACCACGGCGGATGTTTTGCGAAAAATTAAGCTTATGAATTTTACGTGGTTTGAAATCCAATGTCATTCCTACGTTTAATTTTCCATCATTACTAAACCATGCCCTTATAAAACCTTTTTCTTTAAGTTCCTGCAACACCTCGTAAGGTGTAGCGTCTTCAATTTTCCATTTTCCGACAAAATATTCAGCATCATAAACCACTTCATATTGTGGTGGAATTACAGCTTTTAAAATATCTTTGACGTTTCCTGTTTTGAAATATCCCGAATATCGTTTCGCCGATTTTAATTGAAACATTTCATCTTGGCACTCAATAATCAAGGGAGCATCTGCGCCTATTTTAGTTATATAACCGACAAATTCTTTTGAATAATGACCGTCATAACCAAATGAAATTTCAACTTTATCTTTTCGTTTAATAAAATCTAAAATTGATTTCCCGTGTAAATCAACTGCATTACCATCTTCATCAACTGCATTTCGATATTCACGAGGTAATGTGATTTTAGCCGTGTTAATCAAGGTTTGAACACTTCGTTCAATTTGAATGTTTTCACAACGATAAAATTCAACTCTTTTGCCTAGCTTTACTTTAATGTTGATATTGTAATACAAATAATTCATAATCAAAAAGGTGTGCCGTCTAATTGTGAAATTTCTACGGGTCCGAAATCGAATTTTACGTCAGGTTTACCAAGAAGAAATGAAACAGATTTTATTGAACTTGCACTAATACTAAATTGTATTGTATCTTGAAATCCTTCAAGTGGTGTAAAATCAATCGATTTAAAATAAATAGCATCAATTTGTTTTTCTTCGAATTGTAATCCAGAAACCACAACTATTGTGTTTTTTGACCAAAAATTATTTAAATCTTTAATTTCCTTAGTTGGATAAATTCGATTTTCCAAATCAATCAACAAGCCTTTTATTTCAATATTCCATGGCTTTGTTCCCCAACGCTCAACTACAACTGGGTCATCATCGTTTACCTCGGTTTCAATTAATGATTTTTCTTGTGAAAACGTCATCATTAATGGAGGTGCGAAAATAGAACCTTGCTTGCCATGAAGAACAGAAGAAAACTCAAGTTTCTTGTTGTAACGTTTTCCGTCTTTTTCTGTAAAATCTATTTCAAAAGAGACTTTTTCAAAGTCTGAATTTTTCTCAGGAAAATAATCGACATTAAACCTTTTATCGGGTTTCAGTACTAGTTTTACCTTATCAATTGCGTTTGCTATTCCAAATGCAGCTGCATAACGTGCAGCAAGACTTATTTGAGTTTTCTTCATCTATTCTTTTTGTTTTAAGGACAAAATACCTTTGTCAGACAACCATTTTACTTGCGCCCATTTCAACGCCCACGTATCGTCGTCCAATTGCTCGGGAAATGGAACGTTCAAAAAATGAGATATAAATGCATTAATCTTAAATATCTGATCAAAGCCATCATCATCGATTAAACCTGTGCAATCGGCTAATACTTTTCCACTTTAGCAGAACCTAATGGAATAATTTCTGAAATACCTGATACACAACTAAAAAATAATCTATCATCAGATTTTATTAGTTCTTTGTTTTCAGACTTCACACAATTATTAATTAAAATTTCTTGTGATTTCAAAGGATTCGAGTTAGCAAATTTTAAATACTCTCCGATCGTCACACGATCAGGAACACTAACAATTACCTCAACTTCTTGATCATTTTCGTCTTTTAAGATTAGACGACGTAAATTCTTTTCTCCACCTAATTTTTCTATTGTTTCAGTAGATAATTCTTTTTTATTTTTTGACATTTTAAATGTGTTTTAAATTTATTTTTTCATATTCATTTTTACAGTTAGAGCAAATAATGGATAATCCATTTTCAACCCCATTTCACCTGTTACTTCTCGACCTTCTTTTTGAAATTTTACTAAAAGACGATCTACAACAGGCATATTATATTCGTTGGTAAAAGTGACAATCAAATTGAAAGGTTTGATGTCTAAAATACTTTTACCAGCTGATGCAATCTCGAGCGGTGTCATATCATGCATCATTACGCCCATAGAAGCGTTAGGCGTTCTTTTTCCTGTACTCCATGATGTGCCTTCACTTGAACCAAGCGTCCAATTTAATTGGTGTTCTTGCTCATTACCGTACGTTAAAGAAGTAACTTCAAGTTGAATACCATTTATAAAACACTTAACATCAACACTGTCGTACGTTTTACCGTTTCTTGTGATTTTTGCCATTATAAACTATTTTTAATGTTAATTGTTCCTGTAATTTCGCCAAGCGTTCCCATTGGTACAATGACAAAATTGACAATCAATTCTTTTTTTACAAGCAAATCTGAATCGGGATCTATTGTTGTTTTTCCAAGGCTTAACTCATTTGAATTTTGCATATCAGCGAAAACATCATCCCCAATCTGTTCTAATGCGACCAAAGAACCAATTAATAATTTACCGTTTTCATCAACTGGATAAGTCTTTTTAATTTTTGGTAAATAAACCGTTCTAAGTTGACGAATTGCGTCATCTAATACACGTCCGTATGCAATGGTATGCTCATTCATATTACCTTCTTGATCGACAATAATCGGCGTGCAAACATGGTCATTGTTGATACGAATACCTGCTAATCCTGCATAAGACAATCCGAAAACATAACCTTTATTTTCAAAAGTTTGAAGTTGTGAATAGATTTCAGTATTCTTTTTATGGTTCGATAAACCAGCAATCATCCAAGCATCTTTTGTTGAATCATTTAAATCAAAAGCTTCGTTGTCTCCAATGTTTTGTGCTATTGTTGCAGATGAACATACTCCTAGAACAGTTCCTACATCGGCAAATTTTTGTGCTAATCCTGTTTTTGTATCAGCATACTTCCAGTCTTGTCCAATAACGATAGAAACTTTTGTTGCTTCTACATTTTCAATTGCTCGTAAATCTTCAACAACATTAGATTGACCATCTAATCCATAGCCTTCTAAAAATACCTGACAAGGCATATTTTGCTCGAAAGCCCAAATTGCTAATCCTTGAGCCAATGGAATTGCTTCGATAACATCTGTAGGCATTCCATCAACTACTGCTGGAGCTTCTGTAGGATTAAGCGCAAAAGCTATTTGACGAACTTCATAATCAGCATGAGCAAGCAATGTTTTTACACTTTCAGACTGAACTAACGTTTTAAGTGTTGAAGTTTGTTCAACAAGCATTAAATTTAACTCAGTACCAGCACCTGCCATTCTGTAAAATTCTGATATATGACGATAAACATTGATATTGTTTGTTTTGTCAAAATCAGCATCTAAACCGTATTGATCTAAATCTTCAACATTGTAAATGGTTACAGGTGTATTGAATGCTAAATCAGCCAATAAAACCGATGCAATAACTAAAGCCGAAACTGCACGTTTGTTATTGGTGCGATTTGCTCCAATTTTACCTTTTTTTGTCGTAACACCGTTAAGATTGCTCATCTACTTTTGTATTTTCTTGTTTAACAAATTTCTTTGGCAATTCGCCTTCTTGCATTGTTTCTAAGGCTTTTTGTTCGCTTGAAAACAATTCTTCTGATTTATTTGCCCAAAGCTCCGTATAGCTACTTTGGGCAAAAATTCTATTTACTTTTTTTTGGAGTGTTTCCTTCATCTTTCAAAGTTTCAGGTTTTTCGGTTTCCAATTGAAGAATACGAGCTTTTAGTGTTTCGTTTTCTTTCTCTAATACTTCAATCTTTTCATCTTTTTCAAGATTTAAAGCAGAAATATCTTCGATTTTAGAATCTTTTTCTTGTATTTCCGAAACTAACTTTAGATTATTTTCGTAAACTGTATTGTAATTAGGTTCTAAAATTCCGATATGCTCTAAAGCTCTATTTCTTGCCTCAATTGCAGCGTCTAAACGTTTGCCTTGATCTTCGATAATAGCTTTAAAATCTTCCTCAGATATATTTTCATCTTGAGTTCCTTCACGAAAAAAAACAGTCGGGTCTTGATCTGTATTATGTTTTACATGATGTTTTTCGGCACTTTCCTCTGATAAAAAAGCTTGATTATCAAATGAAATCCACACTGCATTTGCTTGAGTGTTTTGTTCTAAAACACTCAATGCAATTTGTTCTTTTTGTTTATCTACTTCCATCATGATTAGATTTTAGTTGATACAATAGCAGCTGAAGCCATTTCTTGCTTTTTCTCCGTTAATCCCCAAGAGTGTAAACGCATTTCAGATTTTGGAATCTTACTTTTTGTGTCTTGAATCATCGGTTTATAAAGCGTTTGAACCGCCTCTACGTGATGCACAATGTTTGGTGCATAATAGAAAATTGACGCATTCATATCAGTTGCTAATGGTGTAGCATCCAATCCAACCAACGTATTTGCTGCAGTATATTTTACTGAGTGATTGTTTTCAAAAAATTTCAATTTAAAAAATCGTTGAATAGCACCAGTTACAGGATCAATTACAATATCTCTGTAGTTGTTTGTATTAGCGCGGTCTGCGATTAAATCTTGACTATGTTCTGCACTCAAAACCATATACAATTCTTCTTGATTAGTTAAATTCATTCCTAAAACAGAATTATATAAATTAATCAAATCGATGTATGTCATTCTTTTACGTCCTGTTCCATCATCAGCACCAGTCGTTCTAATAATAGGTGTGTCAACTGTTTTTGCTAAAGGAGCTGCTTTATACATCGCATAATTTCTAACTCCCATTTTCCACGCATTAGCGTGTAAAACTCTATATTCTGCCTCACGATCAAAAGCCATCGCACGTGCTTCATCTTCTGATAATTCCGTTGGCGTTGTGTCTAAACGATCCCAATCAATTAAGCGTTTTTTACCTGTAATTTTTTGAGCTGTAAAATCAGAATCTGTATTAATTTTAAAACCAACAGAATTATTCAGTTTGTTAAACTTAATACCATCTGTATCAATTGCAGCTGCATTTGGAGCTTTAAACGTTCCGATAAAATCGTCTTTATAATTTTTAAAATCCTCTAATAATTGAGGGTCTACAAATTCTTTTAACCATAATCCATCTTCTAAACCTGCCATTATTATTTGTTTTTATTGTTAAACAATTCTTTGAAATCATCAGGTTTATCTTGAGATAGTTTCTCTAAACCTTTAGGATCTTTTTCTTGCCATTGTGCAAACGTCCAATTGGCACGCTCTCCGTCTTGGCTTGAATTGCCTTGACCTTGAATCTGCCCAGTAATTGACTGACGTTGTATTGGTGTAGAATTACCTAAAACAGTACGTAGAGCTTCAAGTCCTGAACTTTTTCCAATAGCTTCATAAGTTGCTCTATCTTCCTTTTTGAACGCTTTCGCAGTTTCTTTTTCGTCAAGAAAAGCTTTAATTTCATTATCGGTTTGAGCATCTAATTTTGCTTGTAAATCAGCTGTTTTTTTCTTTTCAGCTTCTAAATCTTTTTTAGTTTGAGAGTTTTCAGCTTCATAATGCTGTTGTACAGCATCAATTACTGCTGTGTCAGAGCTTTGCTCATTAACGCCTTGTAATCCCAAGGCTTGAATCAATGGTTTTTTCATTTCTTCGTTTGTTGAATTATTATTATCATTATTTGGAATATACAAGGCTGCAAATCTTGCAAATGCCTCGTTTTTAGATTCTAATTGTAAAGGATCAAAGCGTTCTATTTCCGTTTCATTTTCGATAATACCGGCGATTAAATTTTCTTTTAATGCTTGTTCTGCTGAAAACCAATTATCACCCGTTAACCATTTATCTACATAATCTTTCGATTTCCCTGTAATTTTTTGAAGTGTTTTGCTAAAATTTGATTCTATTTCTCGCAATAAGATTGCGTATTTTTCAAATTCTGGAGCAGTACCATAGACAAAGCCCGATGGTGCGTGAATCATCATGAATCCATTTTCTACCATATAAACTTTTTTTGTCGATTGACTGATGACAGCACCCATCGAGGCTGCAATACCTATGATATGTATTTCTATATTTTTTTTAGAACTATTAATTGCATTAAAAATCAAATTACCATCAAATACAGAACCTCCATCTGTATGAAGTTTTATTATGATAGTATCGTATGAATTTTCAACCATTTGCCAAATACGGATAAATTGCTCTCCGTCTCCACCCCAAATAGTACCTATACATTTTAATACGTTGTTTTCTGCTGTAAATATCACGTCATTAATAATTTGATGTCGCAAATATTGAAAGGTTTTCGGGTCAATCCTAAATCTTCGGCAAGGCTTTCGGGTTTATTAGATTATCACTTGATTATCAAAGAATTTTGTTAATAAAAGCCGATAAAATGGAGGTAATTAAAGGAGGTGGAAATATTAATAATAAAGCAAAAAAAGAGCTTGCAGAAAAACTATTTATAGAAGATGGATTAACAGCCAAAGATATTTCATCAATGATCGGTATTTCTGAACAAACATTATCACGTTGGCGTAAAGAGGGAAATTGGGAAAATAAACGAAATGAATTTTTAGCAGCTCCACATAAGATCAAGGAAGTGTTAATGAAAGAGCTGAAAAGCATTGCAACTGGAGAAGGTTCTACCATCGATGCAGATGCTTTAGCCAAAGTAAGTAAAGTTATTGAATCGCTTTCTTCACGTACTTCTGTACAGGTCATTTTTTCTGTACTAAAAGAATTTGATAACTGGATGTCGGATCAAGAACCAAAGATGGCTATTGCTTTTTTAGAATGGCATAGAAGATTTTTACAACACCGAATTAATCAAGAGGAATAATGACAAAGAGTTTTGAAAAAATACTTAAACAGTATGAGGATCATTGTCGTAAAATTGAACAATCGGCAACTGTAAATATCAATGAAACACCCAAGGATAAATTAAAGCGTATTAGAGAACTTGAAAAAGATTATGTCAAATGGTTCGAATACTATTTTCCAATGTACGCAAAATCTGAATGTGCGTGGTTTCATAAGAAATTTGCCAAAATATTAATTGAAAATTGTGATGCGGAATTATTAGCCGAAATATATCGCTCAGGTGCAAAATCTGTGCATTTAGACATGGGCGTTCCTTTGTATATCTATTTCGTAATGCAAGATTTATTTTTTATGCTTTTGATTGGAGAAACCGTTGATAAAGCTAAAAAACTGATTTCAGATGTACAGGCACAATTACAGCATAATCCACGATTAATCAATGATTACGGGAAACGATATAAATATGGAGATTGGTCAGAGGGCGATTTTAGTACTGTCGACGGTGTGCGCTTTGTATCTCGTGGTTTTAGGCAGTCGGTGCGTGGTTTACGTGAAGGAGCACAACGCCCAGATTATATAGTAGTTGATGATGTCGACACGAAAAAACTATGTAATAACGAAAAATTATCTCGTAGAGCTTATGAGTGGGTTTGGGAGGATTTAAAAGGAACTTTTGACGAAGGAGCGAAAATAAAACGCTTTGTTGTTGCCAATAACAACTTTCATAAAAATACTATAATCAATCAACTTAAGCAGGAATTTGTTCGGATCAATGAAAAAGCAAAACAGGCAAATCGTAAGATTAAACATTTCGTTCTTACAGTTCCAGCAGTAAAATCATTGATAACCTTTGAGCCGAATTGGAAAGAGAAAACGTCAGCTGAATATTGGCGTCAAAAATATGACGATACGCCTTATCGCTCGTTTATGCGGGAGTATATGCACAAACATATACAGGATGGAGAAATTTTCAAACCAGAATTTATTCAGTATAAAAAAAGGCTTCGATTCGACCAATACGATGCACTTTGTTTTTATGGCGATTTATCCTACAAAGATGCAGGAGATTACAAAGGAATGGGATTGATTGGACGTATAGACAAAGAATATCATTTAATATTCTGTTTTCTACGCCAATCTACTCGTAAAGCTGTTGCAGAATGGCTGTATGACTTATATGAGAAACATAATTTGTCAAAATATAATATAAAATATTTGATTGAAGGACTTTTCGCAATGGATGAATTTGTCAACGATTTTGATTTAGTTGGAGAAGAAAGAGGTTATTACATTCCTGTCGTAGCTGATAAAAAAACGAAGATTAATAAATATGACCGTATCGAATCGATGGCTGGTTTTTTTGAAAGGTTAAATGTTTTTTTCAATGAAGAATTTAAAGAATCCAACGATTACGCTACGATGGAAGATCAATTGTACGCTTTTGAAAAAGGAAGTACTGCAAATGATGACGGACCCGATTTTTTACAATCTGGAATGTCAGAGGTAAATAGAGCTTCTTTTCAAGATAAATTCAAACCCCGAACAATATCAAGAAAAAAGATTAATCAACGCAAAAAAAACAAGTTTTAAAATGAGTTTTATTACAGATGACGATTACAGCGTTTTGATACGCAAAGAAATCAAAGGAATATTAATTGAAAATTATTCAGACACCAAATTAAAAGGAGCTGAAGATATGGCAATCGCACAAATTAAAAATTACATCCGTGGATATTATGATACGGATAAAATATTTTCAACTCAAAATACGGAAAGAAATGCTTTTGTTGTAATGATAACAATAGATTGTGCCTTGTATCATTTATACACCAGTTTAGCGCCAAATAAAATTCCGCAACATCGATCAGATCGTTATGCTGATGCTTTAGAATGGTTAAAATCTATTTCAAAAGGAGAAGCTCGTGCAGATTTACCACAAATTGTTGATCCAAGTACAGGCGAGGCAAAATCGAACATTCGTATCGTTTCAAAATACAAACAACAAAATCACAGGTACTAGACTTTGTTTAAACCTTGTTTAAACTCGCTTTTAAGAAACTTTAATAAAATTAACAATGAAATTATTTAATAACATTTTTAAATCGACGAAATCGCCTAAAAACATAGCTTCAAGTAAACCACCAAAACGAAGCAACGGAAATGCAAATATTGATGCAATAATCAATAAAATTACCAAGCAATTTAAAGATACATCTCGGAAAGACATTGACAAATGGAGAATGTCATTAATTGCAGCGAACAATTACGAAAAACCAAAATTCAATGTTTATGCTGATTTGGTTGATGATTTAAAAATTGATGGAATTTTCAAAGCACAAGAACAATTGCGCTATTCATCAACGTTGAGTATTTCATCACAAATTAGAAATAAACGTACAGGCGAAATAAACGAAGCAGGTACAGAACTATTCAACCAAAAATGGTTCTTTGATTATAAAGTAAAATATCTTACTGCTATCGTTAACGGTGCAAAGCTTATTGAATTTACATTGTTCAATGGGCATAAAATAGAATTTCAAGAAATACCAAAACGAAATACTGCAACAAATTACAACAAGATTTATCCCGATTTAGCAAACGATAAATTTATTGACTACTCGGAAGAACAACACAAAAACTGGGTAATTCAACTTGGAGAGGACGATTTTGGGCTAATTAACAACATCATTCCAAACCTTATTTGGAAACGAAATGTAATTCAAAGCTGGGCTGAGTTCTGCGAAAAGTTTGGAATGCCTTTAGTTTCGGCGACAACAACTCGTAGTGATGACGACAATTTAGATAAAATTGAACAACAACTTTTAGCATTAGCTGAAGCAAGTGTCGGAGTTTTTCCAGAAGGCACAACAATTAAATTTGATGAAGCGAATAGAACCGATGCCTATAATGTTTATTCAAAATTCATCGAACAACATACAAGCGAAATATCTGCTGTTATTGTTGGTTCAAATACTCTAACTGAAAATTCTGCAAACAGATCACAAACAGAAGTACACGAACGTAGCTTAGATTTTAAAATCTCACAAGCTGATCGACGTGATATTACTTTCAACGTAAATGATGAATTAATACCGCTTTTAATTGCACAGGGATATTCTGAATTGTCAGAAGATGATGTATTGGAATGGGTTGAATCTAAAGAAGAAATCGATTTATTACAATATTGGAACGTAGTACAAGGAATATTACTCGATCATGAAGTTGATACAGAATGGTTATCAACAACATTCAATGTACCAATTACAGGTAAAAAACAACGTCAAGTCAATTTTAATGAATCAAATCAACAAGATGAAAACAACAATCCCGAACAAAAAAATACAGGTAAAGCCGTTGCAACTTGGAAACGTCCAGACTATACATAATTGTTGTGAACAACCAAAATTTATTGCAACAGGCGAGCCATCTTTTTTGGATAAGTTAAATAAAGAGCTTGCTAAACAAGTTTATGAAGATGAAGACAGCTTAGGCACGCAAGGACGAATAATTGCTAAAGAGGCTTTGCATTTGGTTGATGGCTTAAAAAAAGGGTATGGCGTAACAACAGGTTGGAACACGCCCGATACACTTGCTTATCAAATGATGGAATTTAACCTGTTCGAATTTGCAGAAAGTAAAACAGAAGCTCGTTTAGCTGCAATGACTGATTTATTAATTGATAAAGAAAAATTACAAATCAGATCATTTGAAGATTTCAAAAAATTAGCGCTTAAAGAAGTTTCTGAATTTAACGAAGAATGGTTATTAGCTGAATATAATTTATCCATTTCAGTTGGGCAAAATTCAGCAGCTTATCAACGATTTATGGCTGAAAAAGACGATTTTCAATATGTACAATATCAAACAGCAGGAGATAGTAATGTACGAAGTGCGCACGCTAAATTAGATGGATTAATTGTTAATCTTGATGATAAAAAAGCAATGAAATTATTTCCTCCTAACGGTTACGGTTGTCGATGTGAAATGATTCAATTACCATCAAAACCAAACAAAGAAGATGTTACAAATGGAGATGATGCAATGGACTTAATGAGTAGAATTGATCCTAAATGGCGAAAATCTCAGTTTGAAATAAATAGAGGTGATTTAAAACAAGTGTTCACTAATGAACAATTTTATGCAAACACGAAAGGAATGTCAAAAAAAATAAATGATATGACTTTTGATAAATATAATTTGAAGCCTTACAATGAGTTTAAAACGGGTTTAAAACCTATAAAATTAGATGAAACAATTACAGAAAACAATGTAAATGAATTATTCAAAACTAATGGTAAAACAAAAGGAGGTAAACCATTTATGGGTTTTGAAGATTATTTCGGACGAAAATTAATTTTACAAAAAGGAACATTTGACACTCATATAGACCAGCATTATACAAACGATTCAGAAAAACGACCTCAATTATTTCCTCACATTAAAGATGTTATTTCTAATCCTGATGAAGTTTGGTTAACCCGAGAAAAAACAAAAAATAACCAAACCTTAAGATATATTAAATATTACAAAGACAAGGCTTTTGTCGTTCTTGGTGAAATGAACAATAATCATTTCGAAATAAAAACATGGTTTGAAATGAAAGACGAAAAAAAAACAAGAAACGGATTGCTTGTAAAAAATAAAAAAGGTTAAACCCCAATGTTGAAGTCTATGCAAGCAGTGATCCTTCGGGTTTAACCTTTTCCTTCAACAAATGTACAAAATAATTTAATATGGCAGGTAGAAATAAATTAGAATTATTGTTAGAACTATCTGATAGACTATTCAATAACGCATTAACAGGTGTTCAACAACGTTTGAGAAGTGGTGTTGACTCTATGGAGCAAAGACTTGAAGGTTTTAATAGAACACAACGTCAAATATTTGCTCATATAGGCGAAAATTTCGACTCAACAAAGATTAATCAATTATCAGAATTATTTGGAGAAATAAGCGGTCAAATGGATTTTGTAAATGATATTAATAAAACAAAAGTTGCTCTCCAACAAATGGGTGTAATAGATGTTGATACAACAGCATCAAGCATCAATAGTTTGAGTAAAAAAATGGAGGAAGATCAAATGTCAATTGCTAGAGCAGCCAATGGAATTACAAAACAAATGGGTGGAACGATGACAGGAAATATTGATCTTATGGAGAAAGCCTTTAATAAAGGTGCAAATCTTAATGGTGATATGATAGACCAAATTAAAGAATACCCAGCCCAAATGCAAGCAATGGGAATGCCAATTAAAACCTATTTGGCAATCATGGCACAATCAGGGAAAGATGGTGTTTTTTCGGATAAAGCAATAGATTCATTAAAAGAAGGAGGCTTAGCGCTACGTGAGTTTGGAAAGAATCAAGAAGCTGCATTGTTAGGACTTGGACTTAGTAAAAAGGATTTAGCTGGAAAAAATACATGGGAGGCTATACAACTTGTTTTAAAATCAATGGATAAAGCTGGTTTGACTGTCCAACAGAAACAAATGGCTTTGACAGATTTATTTAAAGGTGCAGGCGAGGACGCTGGACAAGGCTTCTTACAAGGCTTAGCACGTGGAATACCTGATTTTGACAAGATACCTGAATTTGAAATTTTTGGGAATGGTCTTACTGGTTGGATTTCAAAATTTCAAAACAAATTAGCTGATGCAGCTGGTGAATGGATGCCCTTTATCCAATTCATCGGAATGGGTGCAATTACTATTGCTTCGATTATTTCTATTTTGACGACACTTAATGAAGTTTTAGGTATAAGTAAAATCGTTACACGAATGATGACAGCCGAACAATGGTCATTAAACGCTGCGATGTACGCAAATCCTGTAGGTATTATTATAGCTGCTATTGTGGCTTTAGTCGCTATTATTGGTATTGCAATATACAAGTATGATGAGTGGGGTGCAGCTCTTTTACAATTTCTCGGACCTATCGGCTGGGTTATTAATGCTTTTCAGTCGATAAAAGATCATTGGGATAGTATTGTCAATGCTTTCAAAACAGATGGAATAATCGGAGGTTTGAAACGAATACATTTAGTATTAATGGATACTTTTTTGAAACCATTGCAACAAATTCTCGAAATGATTTCAGAGTTTGATCCTACAGGTCTTTCGGATGGACTATTAAAAAGGGTTAGCGATTTTCGTACACAAAACAAACTTGTTACGACAGGCGAAATGGATGTTAGGCAAAAAGCTTTTCAAGGAAGTGATGAGCAGAAAGGTTATTTAGATGCAATGATGGCTTACGATAAGCGTAATAGTTTATATAAGGCGCAAACATTAGACGGTTTAGTTGGAGCGGATGACGGGAAAAAGGATAAGAAAGGTTCTAAGAAAACAAAAGATGACATAAACAAAGTTACAGGGCAAGCGAATCAAGTTAAAAAAATTGATATTAAAATCGATTCATTCAACAAAGGAGGTATCAATATTACCAACGAAAAAGGTAAAGGAATGTCGGCTGATGATGTAGAAAAATGGATGAAAGAAATGTTTATGAGAATTATTATTGATGCAGAAAACGCTTAATTATGCCAGTTCCTAATGATTACGAGAGAAAATTAAGAGCCTTAGGGAAACTTTACGAGAAGTTTCCTAATATGGCTGCAATAGAAGCGGTTAATTTTTCTAAAGAACGCTTTGTGCAAAAAAATTGGGTGGATCGCTCTCGAACATCTTGGAAAAAGAGAAAACGAAAAGACAGAGGTTCTTTGATGGTAAAGTCTGGACGATTAAAACGCTCAATTCGAAAATTAAGTTATACACGCAATTCTGTTACCATTGGTACAGATGTGCCTTATGCACAAGCGCACAATGATGGAGAAACCATCAATAAAACGGTTAGAGTGAAAGCTCATACACGTAAAGTAACCAAAAGAGCGAGAAGTGAGCGTACAGGACGCCTGCTAAAAAAACGTGTTAGTGCAGGTACAACAACTGTAAAAGCACACACTCGTAAAATGAAAATGACAATATCCGAGCGTCGATTTATCGGACAGTCTGCCTTATTAGCGAGAAAGGTTGAACGTTTAACACAACGTGAAATTGATAAAATTCTTAATAGTTAAACCTTGTTTAAACACCATTTAAAATGAAAAATCTATATAATAAAATAATTGAAAAACTAGAATCTGAGGAGGTTTTAGATGATTTCATCAAAGAAGGAGTTTCGCCTCCTAAGTATATTGATATTTATGCAGGTCAAGATTTGGACGAAGATAATTTTGATTTGTTTGGAGAAAATGCGTTATTCATAGATTGGGACATCGACCACACGACAGAACCGCCAACAGCTACAGTTACTTTTCGTTTGGCGTATGAGCAATTACGAGATACTTCTAACATTTCGCTTAACCGTGAATTAGGTTTGAAATTCTTAACTTATGTAGATCAAGTACATAATATTTTAGACGGGTTTGAATCCGAGAAAACAGGTAAATTAGAGTTGACAAAGGAAGGCTTTAATAAAATGGATTCGATTGTTGATATTTATATTTTGGAATATGAATGTAGTTACAACGGACGAAAAAGCCCTCAAAGAAATATCCATGAGGGCTCGTATGATAAATTGCAACTTACAGGGCAATTGGTTGAAAAGGTTGAGTATGATTTATAATTCTAATAATCTTTCGGGTTTCCTACTTTCAACAACGAAATATTGGTTATTTCGTTTTACAATACCTAAGGTAAATTTACCTTGACCTTTAAATTTGGGGCGATTTGTGTTTTTCATAAATCGCTCTATTTTTGTTTTTAATTCGTTATCTAATTTTCTATCATTTTGCTCAAAAGTTAAGCCATACAATGACTTTGTAAATGTAATAGAAAATGATTCAGAATCTACATAACTTAATTTATCATTCGCTTTAGGATTGTACAAACTTTGCGCTTGGCAACTGAAAGAAAATAATATTAATAATATAATTGTTTTCATTAATGTATCCTTTTCAAATCCCAATAACTTTTATTACTTTCAAATCTATAACCACAAAAATCATCAATTTCTTTACAACGATACTCTCTTTCTTCAAAATTTTCAGCTTCATTAACAGTACTTTCTACTGAAGCATCTGATCTAAAATATTTCTGCCAAAAAGGAAATAAATCTAAATATTTATAACTTACTCCATAAAAACTATAATAAGGCGTTCCTTTTGTTTCTAAATATACATTTCCTCCTTTAACTTCTTTTGTGAAAAATATTTTAATCACATCTTCAGGAGGAAATTCCATTTTTTCAGGATTATGTTTTCTTAATGAATCAACAGTATTTGCTTTTAGAAATATCAATGTTATTCCTTTTTCAGATTCTTCAGGATTATTTTTTAATACAAATTTTTCCCGCATTAAACTTACTATATCCCAACCAATTTTTATTGTTTCTTCCTTTGATTGTAAGTTTCTAATTTTTTCAATATATGATTGATCCTGTGCAAAACTATTCACAGATAAAAAAGTGATTAATATGAGTAGTAATTTTTTCATTTTCTAATTTTCTTTAAAATTAAACAATAATTTCTTTCATAATCTTACGGTTTCCCGTAAAAACAAAAAAAACACTCAAATTAATGAGTGTTTTTACAACAAAATTCTAAGATTTTCCAATCGTAATATTTACCACAAACAACACATTTACGCCAAATTTCATGGTTTTTAAATGATGCAATTTTAATCATATAGCAAATGTTTTCTATTTTCTTTTATCCATTTCTTTTTTACATACATTATATCGGATTTTCCTTTATAATAAATTGCACCTAAGTTTTCAAGCCTTTGTAAAGCCATACCAATTCCATATAAGGAATAGTTTTTTAAAAAATCTCTTTTACATAATTCCTCTTCTGTACATGGAATGATTAAAAGTGATTTTAAAATCATATTTTGAAATTCAAAAAAGTCCATTTATTAATATTTTAATCGTGTCCAATGAATGATAAAACCCGAATATGATCCGTTTATCATTTTTTGTTTAAAATAGGTTTTAAAGGCTTCTAAACTTTCAAAACCATCGTTAATTGCTATTTGTTCTATTAGTTCATCATTTCGGATAATTCCGTCAATATTTACCGTAAATCCGAAGCCTTCGGGTTCGTCTATCATCCAAATTTGCTGGATTGAATAGACATAAAGTGTCGGCGAAAAAGTAAATTCTTGTGGAGTTCCTTTGTTAATGACTAATTCAAGTTCGCAATCTTCTGTTAACAATCCTGTTTTAGAACGTATTGTATGGTATTTAGGACAACTCAATAAATTATCCTCATCCATATTATCCCATTCTTTACCAAATTGTAACTGATAACCGTCTAAAATTTGATTGTAATAATAGTCGCATCTTACAATGTTATTACGGAAAAAACCTTCCCAAATTTTATATATAAAATAGGAAGGCTTTTCGTTTAATGTTTCTGAGAAATCTATTTTTTGCATAGTTTTCCTTTTACAAATTCAATGTTTAAAATTGAATGATTCTTTTTGGAATTATGAATAAAAGTTACAGGTTCTCCGTAATCATTTAAACTTTGTATTTTATCTAACTTGTTTAAAATTGTTTGATTAATAGGTAAATTTCCTTCTGAATTATGATAATCCTCTATAAAATTTTCATATTGCCCAGCACCTTCTAAATAACTACAATAACCTTGATTGTTACTTCTCCATAAAGTAATTGATTCATCTTCTTTTTTCGTGTGTTTTAGTGATAAAATTAGGTACATCTTAAAATCTAAATTTAGGAGGTTTACTTTTTACAACAGATTTTCCAACAACAGTGTTTTTACGTCCAAAACCTTGCATAATACTCATCACATGGTCAACATCTCGTGTTTGTAATTCATAAAATACAACATCATCCTTTCCAGAAGCTCTTTTGCGAATTATAACTACAGAGCTAAAGTCATGAACTGAATTTGCTACATCTGCAGCTGCAAAGAAATTAGAATTTAGAAATTCTAAATGCTTTCTGAGAGTTGAATAATCTTCATTTACAGAGCGTAATTCGTGTTCATTTAGTCTAAAATTCTTGTCATAAGTTTTTAAAACTAAATCAAAACGTCTTAATCTTACTAAAATGGTATCTATACCTAACCACTTTAAAATAAATTGTTTAATTTTTTTCATCTTATTTGTAAATTTTGAGTTAAAAACTGATCTAATTCTGCATAGAAATTGAGAACTTTAAGACTTGTATAATTGGAGACTTCTAACGTGTGCGAAATTTTACCGATTTCATCATGGATTAAATACGCTTCATGGTATTTTAAAGTCAAATTTTTAAGATTTAAAGCCACCGATTTTTTCGATAACATAACAAATAGATCAGCTTTAACTGATTGTTTAAATTTTTCTTCCTGATTGTCAATGAACGGCGCATTTAGACCGTTAATAATAATGTTGAGTAACGCTCTTAGTACGTCGTAATCAACTTTTAGTTTAATTTTTCTCATCAAAACAGCGCTATTTGATTTGTTTTATCTATTTCTTTAAGCTGCTTCTTGGCATTTACACCCAAATAACTCTCGTAAGTTCGTTGGCATATATTAAATTGATTTTCAACGTATTTGTGATAAATCTCTTTAAAATATAACCCTTGGGCGCGATGCTCAAGAGTTATTTGCTGAACCTTGAGAACCTTTTTTAGGTAATTTTTTCGATTGTAAGCCATTAATGAGACGTTTTATTAAAATATCTTTGCCGTGGTCAGTGGGGCTTGGGATATTGTTGCGTCTCAAGTCTTTTTTTTAATTTTGACTTAATGGTTGGAACTTATTTTTGTGCATCCATGCCTTAGTTCCTGTTTTCGAAGCTGATTTGTTGTAATTTGCTTCTAATCCTCTAAATTGCTTAATTAGTTGGTCTAATTCATCAATTTTGTATTGATGCAACTCTTTTTTAAGACAGCTACTATTCAACATCCAATTGTTAAATTTTGTCCAAGAATCAGCCTCTTTTATGCCTGTTCGTGTTGCAATAGTCAGGACAATACTCCGTTTGTCTCGTAATGTCATTTCATAATGGTAAGTGTTAAACATAATTTTTAGTTTTTGGTTTGATTGCTCCTGCCGAGGACTCGAACCTCGGAGTTTGCCGATCAGGATTTGATGATTCGTGTTTTTTGAGCGAACCATTTTTGCTTCATTCGTTCGTTTAAACTTGGTTTAACCGCTTCTTTAACAACTTGTTTAGCTTTTACTTTAGCTTTAAAATTTTCATTAGTAGTTATATAAAAACGTCTGTATGCTCTTGTTTTTCTTGATTTATTGCGAAATAAAATCATTCTGTCTGCTTCGTATCCTATTTTTTTACTAATGAAAATTTGAACATCTTTCATATTGTCAAATCTTCTCTTTTCGTTGGTCAGATCATCAATTACGAATATTTCTGTCAAGATTAAAGGCATAATCTTTATTCTTTTCGTTAAACAAATCAGCGTTTAAACGTTGTTTAAATGCTTTTTCTTCGGTATTATTGAGAGAGGCAATTTGTGGTTTCCACTTAAAGTTTTCTAACATCATGGATTTTCCATTTACGATGTATAATTCACTTGATACTTTAGTTATTTCAACACTCATAATTTGTCGTTTGCTTTGTTAGATAAATAAAGAACTACACCAAGGATTGACAGTATACCAACTGCGAACAATCCAAATAAAATATTTACAATCATAAGCTTGAAAAGTTTAGAGAAATATCCGTCCAACCTCCTTTTTGGTTTTTTGAATATACACGACTATATTTTACAGTTCCGACAACTTGTAAGCAATCCGTTAGCTTTTCAAATTCGTCAACTAAGCGTTGATCTCCGATTTTTTTAACTTGACTACGTGCTTTTGTTAAAAGTTTTGCGTCGTAATCTCCTTTACTGTTACGCATTAAGATTGAATCAAGCAAGTCATACATTCCTTTATTGCGTCCTTCGAATTTTTCTTTAAAAATTGCTTTAATTGCTTCGATGTGTACAATAGCTTCATCAGTAAAATCAAAACGTTCTTGGTTTTCAATGACCTGTTTGATTGTTTCAGATTTCAATTCAAAAGATTTCGCTTCTTTAGGCGTTTTACCGTCCAATTCATATTTTAAAACATTGAATTTTTCAGCATTTTCAACTTCATACAACTTTAATTCGATCATTTTTTGTTGAATTTCGAAGCGACGATTTGCGATTTCTTGCAAATAATCAGTCTTATCAGCTAAGTATTGATTCTTTGCTTTTACGGCTTCTTTTTCGATTTCAGCTCGTTTTGTATCTGCCAACGCCAATAATTCTGTTACTGACATTTCGCTTGCTGGTTTGTTCATAATTGATGCTTCCATACTTATATTATTTTATTGTTTTTATCACCAAAAGCGGGTATTATCCCGCTTGTTTTTACTTTATTGAATCAATTATAAAATCGGTTCTTAATTTTATACATTTTGTTACTTCATAATTAAATAAGATTTCTATTTCTGAATTTTGATCTTGTAATTCTTTTTTTAGCATTTTCAATGCTTGTTCTTCCGCTTCTTTAGGTGTTCTCCCTAATGATATACCTTCTAAAAACTTTGTTTTGTATCGGTTTGCTGAAACCTTAATTTTTACAGCGTACATTTTAATATTACTCATATTATTCTGCTATTAATATTGTATTATCATTTATAAATAGGCTTATAAATTCATTCGTATAAACCTTAATTATTTTGCCTTTTTCATTGCGAAAAACAAGCATCATTTTAGATAAATAAAGTGTTCCCATATTAGTTTGTTGGTATTTCAAATTGTACATTAAATCTGTAAACGTCTCGTAATCTGATTGCATATTTGCAATTAAGTTCAGCATCCATCGGAATAAAAATTGTTCTCGATTTCGGTTTAGTTTTGCGAATGGATTCATCCAATTTGCGAAAACAGTAATAGCGATTATTTACATTTGTTTTCATCAGTTCGCAAATAAATCGTTAAGCATTTCAGTTGTAATTTGTTCTTCGCTTTTTTCGCTCTCTATCAATGCTGTAGTGATGATGTTTTGCAACGAACCAAAGTCTTTTACACGAGCTGTAAGCCAATTAATAACTGTTTTACGCTCAATACCTACCATTTCGCAGATTTTCTGAATATCTTCTGCTATTTCTGGCGAAAAGAACGTCCAACCAAAAGACCAACGTCTATTTACTTGAATAAAGCCTTGTTTTCCTCTTTCTGCTGATTTTGAAAGCATTTTTTCAACATCAATTCCAAGAACCACAATTGGTACAATACCTTCTAATTCATCAGCTAAATACTTTATAACAGGGATAATTCCTTTTTTCGAGTTCTCAAACTCATCAATCATCAAGAATGCTTCGTCTTTTTCTTTCAGTTTTTTAACAACTTCCTTTAAAATTTTGTGTTTAGTTCCTATTATAGAAGTTTCCAACTGTTCTGCTAATGAAATAACAAACTCTTTTGTGTTAGCGATTTCATCGCATTTTACTAAGGTTACTATTTTTGGATATTTCAATTTAAAAGCAGTTGCAGCGTATGTTTTACCAAGCCCTGTATTACCATCAATACCTCGACGCTCTTTATTTTTACGAGCATTTTCAAATGTGATAATTGCTTGTTTAAAATTCAACGTATTGAAATGTTGCCAATATGCTTTTTCTAATTTTAAACCAATTGCGTGTGCTATTTGTTGGTAATATTTATCCGAAATACGTGTATTTCCGTTAAACTCAATACCACGAGCTATTAAATTAACTGTTGCTTTATTTACGCCCGATAATTTTACTATTTCAGGTTGTTTTACATTTCTTTCGTCCAAAAAGCGTTGCATTGCTTGTGGAATGTCGATAGTTCTCTGATTTTGTGTTAAATTTGTCATACTTTTAAATGTTTAACTAAGACCATTCGCTTTCGTTGAAGTCACGTTCAGTTCGTTGTTTGGTTTTAGTTTGTTTTTTATTGATTTTTTTACTTTCATTTTCGATTTGAGAGCCGTTGTAACTCTCTTTGTTACCTCCAAATGCAATTTGTTGACTGTAGCCTAATTCAAGCATAGAATTTGCTAACTCAGCTTCAAAATCATCAATATATTGATCCTGTGAATGCTTACGATTCATCTGATGATCCAATGCATTTTCATGTTTTTCAGACATTTCAGCGTGCGAAGATTTTGTTTTTAATGCTTTTTCACATGTCATTATATATTGTTCATCTAACGTATATAAGTCTGCAAAATCTTCGTCCCAAACTACTTTTACAATTGCATTATACTTGTAGCCAGTTGCTTTTGCTATAATTTCTGTTCCTTCTCCTCCAAAATTTGGAATTTCAAATTGATGTAGTTTAGATTCGTTATATCCCTTTGTTTTATATACATCTACAAACCCACGCATTCTTGCTACATTTACTTCTGTATGATTACCAAATAAATGACGTAATACAATTGGATTCATTGGTTGACAATCAGGATGTTTTATTTGGTAGCGTTGATTTGGTGTAGTTAAATCTCTTTGCTTCGAGTCATTCCAACGCTCTACAAGCTCATTCATCATTATACAAGCATCTTCATAATTAGGTAAATCATCTAATTTTATGTAATCAGGATTTGCTTGTCCTTCAACCCCTGCATTCCAAGAAGTAGAGATAAATGATTTAATATCTTTTAAACTACGTTTAAACAATCTAAACATCGTTTCAGCAGGATTAGCTTGTGAGTTTCCCGATTCAATCGTTCTTACTTTATTAAAAATCATTTCTAAAAAAGTCTTAGATTCAGCCGAAACAAACGCTCCATGATTATCTGAAATAAACTCGAACATTGTTTGTTTACCTGTTCTTCTTACAGCCATTTTTACAGCATCCATCATCATTTCGGGCGTTTCATTAGAGAAACCTTTTTTAGCTGGTGCCCATCCTACAATTCGTTTAGATGCAACATCAGTAACTAAAATGACATATAATTTTTTTGTTTTATGTTTTCCTTGTTTATCAATAAATTGATAATTGATGATACCCGAACCATCAGCACAAAAAAGAGAATGTGAAAAACTTAGTTTATCGGATGGTACATAGGTTTGTATATGTTTTCTGTAATATTCTTTACCATATCGTTCTCTAATCATCATAATACGTTTGTTGAAACGTGTTAAATGACTGCAAAATGTACGGTATGCGACTGGTTCTAATCCAAATTCTTTGATGTCTTCACAATATTTATTCTCCCAAATAGTACGTGCATATTCTACATTTGATCCTTTTGGATTCATATATACATTATACATGATTGCTTGATGAATATCGAACTGAAAGATTTCCCCTGTTTCCTCACTAAATAGTGGATATTTACCCACTATCTTTGCATTTTGGTTATTGTATTTTTCGGAAATAAAGAATTTTAGTTGCTTGATCTTATCGTTAGCGGTTTTAGTTATAAAATCATTGGTTCTATTTCTTAAATATTCAGCAGAACTGATATTGAAACCTTCTAATTCTAAAGGCGATAAGATTTCTGTACATATTGCATAAAAATCTTGTTTTTTGGCAATTCCAAGTAATTTGAAATTATCGTTTTCCACTTGTTTTGCAATCCAAACGCACCAAGCCTTAGCTAATGTCATTTGTTTTGCTTGGAGGTGCGTAAAAATAACCTCTCCGTCATATTTGTAATAACGTATATCAGTATTGTTTATCAATAAAGCGACTTGCCCAAGAATAGTATTTTTTACTAAATCTTCTTTACGTCCATTATTAGCACTCAGCAGAGCCTCATACGCTTGTAAAAGCTCATGCTTTGTGCCTAATTTTGATCTGTAATGTGTTGGTTTACGGTCTGGGATTCTATCATAATCATAATAGAATTGCCCTTTTACCTTCGCCCAACGCCACGCTTTACCTGTATCAGGTAAATAATCACTTGTTTTATAGCTTTTTAGTGATTGTGCATATCCTTTTCTTGAACGTGTTCTTAAAAATTCCTCTGAAACACCACAATTCTGCATAACCAAGCGTTGAGACGCCCACAGGCGCTCTTCGTCTTTGTATTTGCGTATTATTATGTCGTTATTCAGTAGATTCATTTTATTATTAGTTTGTTATAAACTTTGTTCCCGATACGGACTCGAACCGTGATGTATGCCTTTCGGGAGAAAACACTATATTTAAAGCGTTCAACTTTTAAATAATAGTGTATATGTTTGCTTTTATTATTACTCATGCATCCGATAAAAAGTCTTACAAATTTTCGGATATTAATAAACTAACAGAAGTAATTAAATCATCTTACAGTCAGCTAGACTTTTCAGAAGAGCCTCTTCAAACTCTTCAAAACTCTGATGATGTTCCTGACTATTCTTGTGTAAAACATAATTGTTGGCTTCTTCCTGAGAAATTTCAACATGTTTATCGATTGAAATTTCAATGCGAAAATTTAGATGATATGCTCCTAGTTGCCAGCATTTATCAAGGCTTTTGTAAACTAAGTGGATACACTTTTCAATTAATACCATTTCGTTAATTATTTTTCGTTATTTATTTCTTTTACTAATTCTTTGAAGAAATCATTCAACACTATTACTAAGTTTAATTGTTGCATAGTTGATAATCTTCTTTTATTTCTTCGTAAGACTGCATAATTTTTTGTCCTGCTTTACTTTTTGCGCTTCGTTGTCCTTTTAATATTGCATAACAAGTACTATAAGGATAGCCTGTAATTTCTGACAGTATTGTATAGATACTCTTAGGCTTTGTTAGTGTAATTTGATTGCTCATATACTTGATTTTTATTATTTTAACATTTTAAACTCTAATATTGTTAGAGTTTTTATACTTTTGTATAGTTTTGTTTCACAAATGTATAAGAAATTTTCTACAATCAAAAATAAATGTAAGAAATTTTCTATATTAAAATTTTATTATGTCAAATACTATTAGAAGAATTAAGGAATTTATTGACTTTAAAGGGATTTCAGTTAGGAAATTTGAAGAAATTGTAGGTTTTTCAAATGGTTCTTTTGCTAGTCAATATAAGAATAATAAGACAATAGGTGTTGATAAAGTAGAAAATATCTTACATTTTTTTCCTGAAATCTCATCTGAATGGTTATTAACTGGAAATGGTGAAATGATAAAACCAAACCTGCAAGAAATGTGGCAGAATAAAACCGCCACAAAAACCGCCACATTTTCAGAAGAAACGAAAAATGCAAATAATGTGGCACTTTCAAAAGAACCACAAGAAAAGTACAAAGTAGGAGAAAGGGATAAACTTATACCATTATATAATGATGTTGCCACAATAGGTGGTACACAGATGGTTGCAAGTTTAGACGCTGTAAGCTCTACAACAGAGTATATAGATGCAGGGGATTGGTTTCCAGATGCCACAGCAGCTATACGCCATTATTCGGATAGTATGATAGAGTATCCGAGTGGTTGTATCTTGGCTATTAGAGAGGTTTTAGATTTAAGCCAATTGCTTTGGGGTCGTAATTATAGTATTGAGACTAATGAGATTAGAGTAACTAAATGCTTACAACGCTCATCAAAAGAAGGTTTTTTAATGGGATATAGCACAAATATAGAAACATACCCAGATGGACGTTTAAAACATGAACCTATCGAGATAGAGATAGATCGTATATCGCATTTAGCTTTAATTTTAGGCTATGTGGTTAAAGAGTACAGTTCGGGACCACTTTACGTAAAAAAATAAGCAGAAATTAAAGCCGTTTTATATTTACCTTTAATTTCTGCATCAAAAAATTCAAACCAAGTACCACTAAATTCAAATTATTTTTATTTAAAGCCTTTATTTTAGGTATACTTTTCATTTAGCCCCTAATAATTTTGTAAAACCTTCAATTTGTGCATCAGAAGCTTTTGGTGGAACTGCGAAATGATCTGGATCTGTAAATACACTCAAAATATAAGGTCCATCATATTCAAACGCTCTTTTCAACGCATCAATAACATCTTCTGGTTTGTGTACATTTTCGGCTTTAATCCCCATTCCTTGCGCTACCATTGCATAATCTGGATTATCCATATCGGTTTCGTTATCCGTAATTCCTGCAATTTCCATTTCCATTTTTACTTGTCCAATTGCTCGGTTATTAAAAATGATTAATTTAACTGGTAATTTATATTGTTTTATAGTTGATAAATCGCCCAAAAGCATCGATAAACCACCATCTCCACAAAATGCAATTACTTGTTTATCAGGATGTGCTAATTGAATTCCCATTGCGTGCGGCATTGCATTTGCCATAGAACCGTGGCGGAAACAAGCCAACATTCGGCGTTTACCATTTCCTGTGATGTAACGTGATGCCCAAACACAGTTTAAACCTGTATCTACGGTATAAATAGCGTCATCTTTCGATAAAAGATCAATTTGATAGGCAACATATTCTGGACGAATACGGTCTTCTGTACCGTTATCTTCCACATAAACCATTTTTCTTTGTTTTACAACATCATAAAGTGCTAATTGTTTGTCAAGAAAAGTTTTGTCTGTTTTCGCTTCAATTAATGGTAAAAGATTTTCGATAGTTTCTTTAGAATTTCCCATCAAACCTAAATCTACTTTACCACGACCAAGAACCTTACCACCTTCTAATTCGATCTGAATAATTTTTCTGTCATTTGGTATGAATGCTTTATAAGGAAAATCTGTTCCGATCATAATCAACAATTCGCACTCGTGCATTGCGTGATACGCCGCTGGTAATCCTAAAAAGCCTGTCATACCTACTTCGTTTGGATTATTTCCTTGGATATACATTTTTCCACGATAAGAATATCCAACAGGTGCATTCAGTTTTTGAGAAAGTTCAATAACTTGATCTGCCGCTTCTGAAGCACCAATTCCGCAATATAATGTAACCGTTTTAGCTTCATTAATCATTTTTGCAGCCTTTTCCAATTCAGACGGCTGAGGAATAACGATTGGACGATTGTAGAAAAACTCTTGTGTAAAATTATTTTCTACCGCTTCCATTTCCGCAACATCGCCAGGAAGACCGATTACCGCAACATCTTTGTTATCGATAGCACGCTGAAGCGCCATTTGCACGATACGCGGAACTTGCTCTGCACGGGTAATCATTTGGTTGAAACAACTACAATCATCAAAAAGTGTAATTGTGTTAGTTTCTTGGTAATATTCTGTCCCAAACTCCGTCGTAGCACACGTTGACGCAATTACAATCATGGGTGTACGAGATTTGTGCGCATCATAAACGCCATTTACAAGATGTACGTGTCCTGGCCCTGAACTACCAGCACAACATCCGATACCCGAAAATTGAGATTCTGCAGAAGCTGCAAAAGCACCCACTTCTTCGTGACGAACGTGAACCCAGTCTATTTTTTCGCTATTTTTTACAGCGATATTAAAGTAGTTTAAACTATCGCCAGCTACAGCATAAACGTGTCTTACGCCCGCTTTTTCTAATAGTTCTACAATTTGTGTTGCAACATTTTTTTTCATGATAGTAAATTTCGAATTGATCTTAAAAAGATAATTAATATTATTTCCCTTTACTATCTTTTTTATTTATAAAGTATATGATTTATAATGCTTTAAATTGATTATTAGTGTAAAATAATTGATTAAAATAATAACAAATACGTCTAAATATGATTACTCTGAACGAAAATTTATTGATAATTTATTCTAAATATTTAGACAAAAAAAAACCGAAATCTTTTAAATTCCGGTTTTATAATATTTTTATTAATCCATTGTGCAATTTGCTAAAATTCTATTCTAGATACAATTTTTATTCATTCTTGTACTGAGTTTATCGAAGTGTCATTTCTAAAAATCACTCGAACTGACGAATTTTAATTCAAAATGCACAACGAGCTTTTATTATTTCTTTTTTATTAAAACTTCTTTTGTTGATTCTATTTTTACTTTCTCAAAAAATTGTTTCAATTCAGTATACTTGTCTACTTCGTAAACACCTTCTGGTAAAAGAAATTGAATTACTAAAATCAAAACATTGTCTTTTATTTTTGCTTCTTGATAATATTCTAAGCCTAAATCTATTTTATGATGTGCCTTAAATGTTTCATTAATGACAGCTGTATAACCTTCTGGAATTTTAATTTTTGTTTGAATATTAAATAAATATGGAAACAGAAATTCTATTTTACGTTGACGATTTTTATCCTCAAAAGTGTATTGTTTTAAGAATTCTCGCAAAGGATTTATAAGTGTATAAAACGGTGATTTTATAGTATTACTCGTCGCTTTATAACTTTTTGTATACATGTTTTTATCATAAACAACCTTATCTTCCTTCTCTACATCTAGCTGCATATCTACAGTTTCTGTAACGTATCTTTTTAATGCATTTTCATCTTTTATATCTTCATCATAAAAATATCCATCAAAATTATCTTTACGATTTAGAATAAGTTTATTATCTGTGAAATGATAATTAGACGCAGATTCGTACGTTGATAGTTTTTGATTTAACTTGACAAAATTAGGTTCACCTTTCTGAATAACTAATCCGTAATAATTAAATACACCAATTGGAGCAAACTCTATTTGTTCTTTATTCAACTGTGCGGCATCTAAAATAATACTTTGCCCATTTTTCTGTTTTACTACAGTTGCAACTGAATTAAATTGATTAATAAATGGATAACCAAACATTAGTTGCCCATGTTTTCGCGTGCTATATAAAACGAGATAAGAATCAAACCCTTTGGCTATAAATAATTCATTCAACAATAAATTTATATCTGCTGTTGTTCCTAATTTTTCTTTTAGTAAAGTTTTATTTGATTGTCTTGGAAAAATAGAATAAAAATTATTCCATTTCACATTATTATCAACATAATCAACAATGTTTTTTAAAGTCTCAACATCATTTTTACCATCGGGTATAGTTTGTGCAATATCTTTTATAGCAGATGAGTTTCTATATGTCGAATAATCATTATATATATCTAAAATTAAACTTTTCCAAGCTGCCATTGTATTTTTCTTACCTCCCTCTGTGTGATAATTATCGGCTTGTAATTTTATACGTTCACTCTGGTCTTGAGGATTATAAACGTATTTCAGCTTATTATAACTTTCAATATTTGTTAAAGCCCAAGTTGTTGCGCTTGATTTTCCTTTGTATTTTGTATTAAGATTATCTCCAATTGTGATGATAGAAAAATTGTTGTAGGCTTGATTATTCAACTTAAATTCACTGTATAAAGTTGGCAATTCATGTTGAAAATTCCATGCGTCGATAGAAAAATTATGTTCGCTACTTTTAGTATATGAATACTCGATAATAGATCCAACTTTTACATTTGGTAACGCAAAACGCTTTGCAGAATACAACTCGTTTACCTGAACATCAAAAATATCTTTATCTGTAATAGTACTAATTACAGGTTGACCATTTTCTATATTTATTGTATTGGCTTTTATACTTGATACGCTTTCGTTCTTATTTTTACTGTAATAAGATAATTCAATATTAGCTTCATCAATTCCTTTTTCAGTCAAAATTTTGATTCGTCTTTTAACTGTTAAATAATAATTAGAAGGCGTTAAGTCTATTTTTCCTTCTTCGGATAATATAACTGCATCTGCATCTTTCTCAAAAGAAACTTCTTTCAAGTTAATTTCTTGTTCCGAAACTTTTCCGAATTTAAAATCTTTCGTTTGACCAAAACTCAAAAAAGTAGTCAAAGCAAAAAGTAGAGTAAGTTTAAATTTCATCTTTAAAATATATAATTTTGCAAATTTACTAAATACAATAATAAATAAAAGTAAATATCTAATCCTTTATGAAGGTTTTGATCAACTTTTACAATAATTCTTTTAAAGCTTTTTCTAATGTTGGATATTTAAATCGAAAACCTTCTTTTTCTATTTTTGCGGGATCAATTCGAGAACCTTTCAACACCAAATCACTCATTTCTCCAAGAACTAATCTCATCATAAAACTTGGAATATTTGGCATAAAAAAAGGTTTGTTCAGTTTTTTAGCAAGTATATGATTAAATGTAGTATGATTAATCATTTCTGGTGAAGACGCATTGTAACTACCATTTATAGTGGAATTTTCTACAGCATCAACATACATTTGCACCAAATCGTCTAGATGTATCCAAGGTAACCATTGTTTCCCATCTCCCAAATTAGCCCCAACACCCATTTGTATCGGCTTTTTTAGCAACTTGAATCCTTCTCCTTGTTTTGCCAAAACCAACGAAGTTCGTAAACAAACCACTCTGGCATCAAAATCCTGAAACTGATAAGCTGCGTTTTCCCAATTGACACAAATACTTCCTAAAAAATCGTTGTGAGGCGCATCATTCTCTGTAAAAATTTTGTCCGAAGTAATTTGTCCATAATAAGAAGTTCCTGATGCAGAAATAAAAAATTTAAGTTTCGGTTTTAATTTTTCCACATATTTATAAAGCAAATTTGCTGTGTCTACACGACTATTCAGAATTTCTTTTTTATATGATTTTGTCCATCTTTTAGAAATTGAAGCACCAGCTAAATGAATAATTCCATCTAAATTTTCAAAAACTTTTTCGTCAATTTTATCAATATTCCAATTATAAAAAGGGTGTTGTACTTCTTTTTCACGTGTTAAAATACGAACTTGATGACCATTATCAATCAATTTTTTGACTAATGCAGAACCAATTAAACCACTTCCACCAGTTAAAAGAATATTCATAATTATTTTTTCTCTAATTTAGCTCATTCCAAAATATAAACCAATGTTTAAAAGTCAATTTCCTACATTCCGAAGAATGAGTAAGGATGAAGAAAATAAATTAAAACAAAAAATATTTGATGTCATTTTCGAGGCAAATACACCTTATGGAAAATTATTTGACATTACATTATTGTTTCTGATAATGGTAAGTGTTGGTTTGGTAATGTTAGAGTCTGTACCAGCTATTAACGCTCGTTATCATTCTACATTAGTTACACTGGAATGGACCTTAACATCTTTATTTACGATAGAATATCTTTTGAGAGTTTATTGTGTAAAAAACAGATGGCGTTATATTTTTAGTTTCTACGGGATTATCGATTTATTGTCAATTCTTCCGTTCTATTTAGGATTATTTTTCCCTTCAAGTAAATATTTATCGAGTATTCGTATTTTACGTTTATTACGAATTTTTAGAATTTTTAATTTAACGCAATTTACACACGGACGAAATGTCTTGGTTATTGGTCTTAAAGAAAGTAAAGACAAAATTATTGTATTTTTATCCTACGTTATTTTAATTGTAGTTGTTATTGGCTCTATCATGTTTATGGTAGAACACGATCATCCAGAATCTGGTTTTACAAGTATTCCGATTAGTATTTATTGGGCAATTGTAACTTTAACAACGGTAGGTTATGGAGATATTTCTCCCGTTACAGGTTTGGGACAATTTCTTGCTTCTTTGGTGATGATAATTGGTTATGGAATAATTGCTGTACCAACAGGAATTGTAACGATGGAAATGAATAAAGCATCAAAACTAGATATTCCGAAAAACACCGAAAAATGTAGAAATTGTGGCGATGATTATCATCTTGACGGCTCTATTTACTGCAAAACTTGCGGACATAAACTGAATGAATAGTTTATCCTTTTCGCTAGTTTTATTTATCTAAATTGATGTATCTATTGCTATCAATATGGCTTACATATTCATAATTTTTAGTATAATTAATAGACATATTTAGTTCATATCCAACCAACATCAATATCACGTTAATGTAAACAAAAATCATCATAATCATCACTAATCCAAGCGATCCGTACAATAAATCGATATTAGAAAAATAACTTAGATATGTATTAAATCCAATAACGGTTAATAAAAATAATACCGATGTCAAAATTGCTCCTGGTAAAACTGTGCTTCTTGATTTTTTATGATTTGGACCAAAATAATACAACATACACATCGACACAAAATAGAAAATAAATACTGTAAAATAATTGATTAAATAAGAAAACTGTCCTATTTGCGTTAAAAATTTAACATGACTCAAATATTTCCAAATAACTGATGTTGAATACGAAAGAAAAACTTGCAACACTATAAAAACTGTAAAAAACAAAGTTAAAATAATTGAAATCATTCTTGATTTTGAATTTTTTCTCTTCACATAAACATCTTGATACGAAACATTAAATCCATTTATAATTCCCTGAATTCCATTAGATGACATAAAAATCGTCACCATAATAAGCAACCAATTTACCTTTCGTTTTCCCTGTAAAGCCGTCGTGCTATCTATATAAGAAATCACTTCATTACTCACATGTTTCGGTAAAAGTTGTGGTAAAAGTTGTGTGAAAAGTAAGTTTTTTATCTCTTCGTAATAAGCCAAATGCGGCAAAACACTAAACAAAAAAAGCAAAAAAGGAAACATACTAAAAAACAAGATCCAAGAAACTGCAGCAGAACGAAGTGGAAAATTTCCTTTCATTACACGAATCCAGAAAACTTTCAAGAAATCATATACCGTGATGCCCGTTTTTTTGTTCATCATTGTTGCTTTCGACCAAGATCTAAAATAATTTATTCCTGTATATGTTTTAAAATCTTGCAGAATGCGCATATTTTTGCCTTATAATTTTATTAAATGAATATTACGACAATTTGTATTGGTAAAACCGACGAAAAAGCCATCGAAATTCTTCTGCAAAAGTATGAAAATCGATTACCTTCACATATAAATTATCAAAGAATTGAAATTCCTGACCTTAAAAATCGTAAAAATTTGTCAGAAATTCAACAAAAACAGAAAGAAGGTGAACAAATTTTAGCAAAAATTGTAAATACTGATTTTGTAATTATTTTGGACGAAAAAGGAAAACAACCAACTTCTAAGCAATTTGCAGACGATATTCAGAATTATATGAATCAATCTGTCAAAAATTTAGTTTTTGTGATTGGTGGACCTTATGGTTTTGATGAAACAGTTTATAATCGTGGAAATAAAAAAATGTCATTATCCAACATGACATTTACGCACCAAATGGTTCGTTTATTTTTAACAGAACAAATTTACCGCGGATTTAGTATCTTGCAGGGTAAACCTTATCACCATGAATGAGAAATCTCCATACCAAGAATATGTTGAGGAAAAAAAATCAACTCAACCAAATATCATAAGTTTCGGAATCGGAAAAGCCATTTTATACAGTTTAGTAGCCGTTATTGTTTGGCAATTTGTAGGCAGTATAATTTCACTTCCAGGAATGTTTTATAAACCATTAAACCATATTACATTACCATTGGGGTTTTTGAGCGGAACGCTTGCTGCAATTGTGGTTTTACTCATGTTGACACAAACAAAATTTACGGTTATTTTACAATCTATCAAACATAAATTTACCTTTACACAGCTCATTTTAGCTGTCTGCTGCTGGTTTTTATTCTTGCCTTTAGCAGAATTTTTCACAAGTTTAATTCCGACAACTGGTCCTTTAGAAGCTGTTTATAAAATCTTCGAAGAATCTTTCGAAATGATGTTAGATTATAAAATCGCAGGTTTTATAATGGTTTGTCTTTTAGCACCAATATTTGAAGAAATTATTTTCAGAGGAATTATACTAAAAGGAATGTTGAATTTTAATGTAAATCCGACAGTTGCAATATTACTTAATGGTTTTATTTTTGGTTGCGCACACATGAATCCTTGGCAATTTATAGGTGCCGGAATTTTGGGTGTAATTTTTGGGTTTGTTTATTATCGTACAAAATCTTTATTAATACCGATGATTTTACATTTCTTAAACAACACACTTGCTTATTCATTAATGCTTATTCAGGGCGATATGGAAGGCGATGTCTTTGTACAATCTGATTATTTAATCTTAATAGGATTAACAATTTTAGGAATTGGAAGCGTATTTTTATTATACAAACAGACGCAACAAAAAACAATATAATGGAATTAATTTTTGCCACACACAACAACAATAAAGTAAAAGAAGTTGCACAAATTTTACCTTCTTATTTATCGATGAAATCTTTGACTGATATTGGTTTTTTTGATGAAATAGAAGAAACTGGTAAAACTTTTGAAGAAAATGCTCTATTAAAAGCAAAAACAATCTTCGAGAAAACAGGAAAAAATATCTTTGCAGACGATTCTGGTTTAGTAATTGATGCTTTAAATGGCGCTCCAGGTGTGTATTCTGCACGTTATGCTGGGACAGGAAAAGATGAAGATAATATTGCAAAAGCACTGAAAGAATTAGATGGAAAAACAAACCGAAAAGCTTATTTTATTTCGATTTTCTGCTTAATTTTGAATGGAAAGGAATATTTTTTTGAAGGAAGAATTGATGGAACTATTTCTACTGAAATTTTAGGAGAAAATGGTTTTGGATACGATCCTATTTTTATTCCAGATGGTTTTTCGAAATCATTTGCTCAAATGTCCGCAGAAGAAAAAAATGCAATAAGCCACAGAGCAAAAGCAGTAGAAAAACTAAATAATTTTTTAATAAACCTAAACAAAAATTGAGTTTAAAACTTACCATATTAGGATTTAATTCGGCATTACCAACAGCCTTTACACATCCAACTGCGCAATTACTCAACATAGCAGAACGTTATTTTTTGATAGATTGTGGAGAGGGAACGCAAGTGCAATTACGTAAAGCGAAGGCAAAATTTAACCGAATAAATCACATATTTATTTCGCATTTGCATGGCGATCATGTTTTTGGATTGATTGGATTAATTTCTACTTTTCAGTTATTAGGACGTGACACGCCGCTACATATTCATGGTCCGAAAGGAATCGAGGAATTTATTATGACACAATTGCGATTAACGGAATCAAATAATTCTTATCAAATAATTTTCAATGAATTACACACCAAAGAATCTGTTTTGGTTTTTGAAGATGATAAAGTAGAAGTTTTTTCTATTCCGCTAAATCACAGAGTTTATACAAATGGTTATCTTTTCCGAGAGAAAAAGAAACCTCGAAAACTGAATATTGACACGATAGAAGAATTTCCTGAAATTGAGATTTGTGATTATCAAAATTTAAAAAATGGAAAAGATTTTGTCTTAGAATCTGGTAAAATAATTCCGAATGATTATTTAACTTTCGAAGCTCAAAAATCATTAAGTTATGCTTTTTGTTCGGATACAAAATACAAACCGAATATTGTTCCTATCATAAAAGAAGTGGATTTATTGTATCATGAAGCAACTTTTTTACATGAATTGAAAGACTTGGCAACATATACAGGTCATACAACAGCAAAAGAAGCTGCAATGATTGCAAAAGAAGCTAATGTAAAGAAATTGGTGATTGGACATTTCTCTAATCGATATCATGATTATAGCGTATTGCTAGATGAAGCGAGAGAGATTTTTCCGAATACTTTTTTACCTGAAATTTTAGGTACAATAAAAATTAAAGAAAATTAGATTGAACCAAAAATAGGATATCATAAAACAAAAAAAATCCGTTCGAATAATCGAACGGATTTTTTTTGATATTAATTCTATATCGTTATATAAACTCTATTAAACTTCCTTTTTCTTCATCTTTTACAATGGATAAAGCCACTGGAATTCTATCTTTCAACTCATCAACATGAGAAATAATTCCGACAATACGATTCTCTTTTTGCAAATTCATCAATGTTTCAAAAACAATATTTACAGCTTCAGAATCTTGTGTACCAAAACCTTCATCTATAAAAAAGAAATTCTTTTCCGCCTTCACATTCGCTTGCACACTTTCTGCTAATGCCAATGCCAAACTCAGAGAAACCTGAAATGCTTGCCCACCAGAAAGCGTTTTCACACTTCGTGTTCTACCTTCATTTAAATAATCGATAATCTCAAAATCATTATTTTCATTCATCTGTAAACTCAACTGATTTCGCGTCATACGATGAAAACGAACATTTGCATTTTCACACAATTGTCGTAAATAAATAGATGAAACATATTGTACAAAACCTGCGCTATCAAACAAATTTTTCATTATTTTAAGATTATCCGCGCGTTTTTGTAATGCAGTCTGCTCCTCTAATAATTCTTTTTTAGCATCAAATTCTTTTCTTAAACGATCAATTTCTGCATGTAGTAAAACAACTTTTTTGGATGATTCATTCTTTCTAATTTCTGCATTTTTAAAATTAATTTCAGCTTCTAAAAAAGCATTATCATCAAAATTTAATCCATCCAATTTATGCTCTAAATCATTTATTATTTGTTTCGCTGTTTCGTACCTAACTTTAAAATCATGAATTATTTTTTGTTCTTCAGAAATATTGATTTGTTGTTTTAAAATAGATTCTACCTCTTCTATTTTATCTAAACGATGCTCTACTAATGCTGTATTGATTTGTGTATTTATTTGATCTAACTCATTCAAAATCTCTTTAATTTGCTCTTCAATTAACGTAATCGACGTTTTTTGAGATGCTAATTTTGGATTCAGATCATTTAAATTTTGACTCAAAGCATGAAAAATTTGTTCAATTTTCTGATTAGATTGATTTAATTCTTTTGCTTTTAATAAAATATCTTCCTCCGAAAACACTTTAAAATCATCAAATAAAAGAACTTTCAAATTTGTTTTATTTTGATTAATTCGAGCTAATTTTTCACCTTCATCAAGTTTAAAACTCTCTAATGCTTTCGAAAATTTATCCAAATCTTGACGTTCTTTTTCTATTGCAACTCGATCATTTTTTAACGCTTCATTTTCTTGTTCAATTTCTTTTTCTAATCGAATAGAATTTTGTTGTATTTCCTGAAAATGAGCAAAATTTGCAGAATCAAAAGTAGTCCAAGTAAATAATTTTAAATGATTTGTAAACTGATTGTTCAAATCCTCAATTAAACTATTTTCTTGTTTTAACTGATCTCCAAAAATTTGTAAATGAGAAAAAATTTGCTGAATATTATTAACTTTTTCTTGCCAATCTGTCTCCTCTTTTTCAATTTCTGTATACAAATTTTTCAAAAGCAGCAAATTATTACTCACATCCTCTACTTCAATAATATGTGGATGCTCCGCCGATCCACACAAAGGACAAGCATCTCCATCGTGTAAATCATGCGCATATTGTGCTAATTTTTGTTGAATTTCTAATTGATTACGTTTTTCTTCAACTTCTTTTTTACGGTTTAGAAATTGTTTTTTAAGCGCTAAATTTTCCTTTTCAAACGAATCTTTGTTTACATTAAAATCGATCAAATCTTTTTCTAATTGATTGATTTGTGACTTAACTTGCTCTACTTTTTTTTGTTGATTAGATATAGAATTTTCTAAATTTTTTTGTTGATTAAACCAATTTCCAACTTCAAATATAATTTGAGAATCAACTTTATTTGCTTGTAAAGTCTTTATTTTTTGTTCTTTTTCATCAATCGATTGATTGATTTTTATCACATTTTTCCTTACTTCTTCTACCTGAAATAAACCTTTTTCTGTACGCTCTTTTAATACCTCAATTTCTTTTGTAAATTTTATAATTTCAGCAATCAAACCTAAATCAGTTTCTTCTTGTCGTTTTTGATTTAATTGTTCAAATTGAGGTTGAATTATTTCTAATTCTTTTCTTATTTCTTTTAATTGATTATCTATTAAATGAAATTGTTTTTTTAGATTTTCGACATCATGATTTTTAAATTCTAAATCTGTCGAATATTTATTTTTATTTTTTAATAATTGAAAAAATGAATTGAAAATTTGCTCATAAACAGCTGTTTTCTCTTCTTTTTCATCAATCAGTATTTTTTCTTCACTTAGATTATTAAGTTCAACTTTACGATTTTTTAAGTTATCAAAGTCTAATTTTAAATTTTTCAATTTCTCAAAAACCTCACTTAAAATTGTATATTCTTCCTTGATTTTTTTTGATTCTTCTTCCGCAATTTTTGATTCTTCTACTAATTCTTCTATTTTCTCAGTAGAAACATCTTCAAAACCTGTTAATTTTCCTTGAAGTTTATCTAAATTAGATAGATTTTGTTTGACTAAACCACCAACTTTATCCTGTAAATCAAAACGATGTAGACTAAAAATTTCTTTCATCATTTTGGTACGTTCCGTTGCTCCTAATTCAATAAATTCTTTGAATTGACCTTGCGGAATAATAATTGTTCGCTTGAAATTTTTATAACTTAAACCAATAATTTCTTCAACATCTGAACTTTCTAAAGGAATCCAGCTTTCATTTTTGAATTCATATAAAACGACCGTTGGAGATTTTACATCTTCAAAATTTTTAGAATTCCGTTTAAACTCTCGCGTTGCACGAAATAATTTGTTTTCATAATTATAAAAATCAAACTCAATATATGATCGGTTTGATTTTAAATTCATCATATTATATGCTCGCTTATCACGATTATTCAATCGTTCTGTTTCGCCATATAATACAAATGTAATAGCTTCTAAAATTGATGATTTTCCTGAACCAACTTTTCCAAAAATCCCAAATAACCCAGCTTCTGTCAGATTATTAAACTCTATTATTTGGCGTTCTTGGTAAGAATATAAACCTTCTATTGTTAATTTAACTGGAATCATATTTTTTATTAATACTATTTAATACCTTTTATTGTGAAATAAACTTTTTTTTAGATTCCTCGATAAACTCGGAATGACATTTTTTAACTGAACGACTATAATCATTTGTCATTCTGAACGAAGTGATGAATCTAACTAAAAAAATACTTTAAGCATTTAGAATTTCGTTGAACAAGTTTTTTAAATCATCGTTTGGTTCTTGATTACCATTTTTAGACTTGAAATAATCTTGAAAAAGATCTTCCATATTTTGGTTCAGATTAATCTCTTTTGCTTGATTTTCTGAGTTTTTTTCATTTTTAACTTTCGGAATCAAATGAATAATGCCAGGATGAGATTGATAAATCAATTTTCTGTCTTCAGCTTTTAAAAAAGTTTCGCTTTCTAAAGTCAATTCTACCAATGTATTTTGATTTTCATTTAACCATTCGACAGTATTTTCGACTGAATCAAAAGTTTTTCTAACCAATGGTTTTCCTTTTTTCAATGCAATCTTTTCAAACGAGACATTTTCATTTGGATTTGCTTCGATAATTGAAACATATTTGGTTTGACCAGCTTCACTAAAACTATAACACAAAGGTGATGAACTATAAACAACTGGTTTTTCTATTGTTCCGACGTTATTATACGCATGTAGATGTCCCAAAGCAGTGTATTGAATTTGAGTAGGAATTCCGTCCGAAAAAACCAAATCTGCATTTCCTATTTTAATCGGTTTTTCACCTTCTGGCTCTTCCAATAATTCTTGTCCTTTTTTGTTCATGTACAAATGTGTCATCAAAAGATTAACACCATTTTCATCACAAAAATCATTGGCTAAACTTTGCCATTGTTCCGCTAAGAGAATATTCAACTGTTGCTCTTTTTCTTCTCCAAAATAGTGTTTCAGCCGAATTTCATTCGCATAAGAAGTATGAATAATTCTGACAGGAAATTTTATATGATTCAATTTTAATTCAATAAACCCTTCTACTGAATTAGAAATTTCAAATTCAGGTAATTTAAATTCCTGCACTTTTGTATTTGGATGACCAATTAAGATAATTCCACATTCGCGCGCCAAAGGATCGGGTGCGTCAATACGATCGGGAGAATCATGATTACCCGCAATTGCGATAACGGGACGTTGACCATTATTGGCTAATCTTTTCAACGTTTTATAAAATAATTCGACAGCTTCTACACTCGGATTAAACGTATCAAATAAATCGCCAGCAACTAATACCAAATCGATATTTTGTTCATCAGCAATTTCGCAAATTTCGTTCATCACTTCTATTTGCTCCTCTATTCGAGAGTAATTGTCTAATCGTTTACCTAAATGCCAATCGGCAGTGTGTAGAATTTTCATTATTTAATCTTCGTTTTCTGATTTATTTTTTTCGTTAAAAATTCGGTTAATTTCTTTTAAACGCGCTCTACGCTCCGCTTCTTCATCTTTAACCTTTTTTCTTTTTTGTGCTTTTTTCGCTTTTACAGCTTTTTTATTCGCATCTGTATTTCTACTCATTCTTTTTGTTCTATAAAATTAAAATTCAGCAACGCCAAATGATGTCGCAAAATTACGCGTTTTCTAAAAGTTATAGTAAAACTTTTGCTAAATAAAATGATTTAATTATCTTGTTGTAATATTATCAAATTTATTAATTTAAAACACTTTAGATGGGAAAAGGAGATAAAAAATCAAAAAGAGGAAAAATTGTAAATGGCTCTTATGGTGTAAAACGACCACGGAACAAGTATTATTACGAAGACGAAGTTGTTGAAGAAAAACCTGCTAAGAAAGCTAAAAAGTAATTTTTTGAAGCTGAAAATCTATTCGATTTTCAGCTTTTTTATTTTATCTAATTCTCTTTCTCATCTTCACAAATTAAAAGTATCGTATAAATCATTTCAAAAAAAAATATTCTATCTTATTTTTGCAAAAAAATTAATGAAAACTATTCTTTTTTCTATCATCATTTCATTGTTGAGTATAATTGTTTCTGCACAAGCAATCGAAATAAAATCGCCTAATCTTATTCCTGCTCAATCCGATAAAACAAAAATATTTTTGGGTGGAACAATTGATATGGGAAATTCCGAAGATTGGCAAGCGAAAGTTAGTAATGAGTTAAAAAATGAACATATTATTTTACTTAATCCACGACGTGATGACTGGAATACCGCTTGGAAACCCATAAAAGAGGAGCCTGAATTTCGTAAACAAGTTGAGTGGGAATTGAATGCTTTGGAGCAAGCAAATTATATTATTATGTATTTTGGAAAAGATTCTAAAAGCCCAATCAGTTTGTTAGAAATGGGACTATATGCAAGAACTGGAAAACTTTTGATTGTTTGTCCTGAAGGTTTTTGGAGAAAAGGAAATGTTGATATTACCGCTGAAAAATACGGTGTAAAACAATTTGAAACTATAAATGATATCGTCATTTTCTTGAAAAAAGAACTAAAATAAATATAAAGCATTACAGTGTAAATTTTTTAAAATAAAAATGAATTATTTTCTAATTAAGTTTTAGCTTTGAGGCCGCATAATTAGTGAGCTTTAGGCAGTATGAGACATAATGATTTGGAAATAAGTCGTTTGATAGAACGATTAGAATCTATTGGTATTTTGGTAGAAAAAATAGAAAGTTCTGGTTTCGGAAATATGTTAAATTTTGAAATGACTTATCAATTACCAAATAACCCAGAAATCCAACTTATCAGTTTTAGACGATTTGATATACAAGACCTTTTTTTATATTTTAAAAATACAGTAAATCAGAAAGGAAATATTATTTACGTTGATTTATAAAAAGCAAAAACCTCAAATCTAAGATTTGAGGTTTTTGCTTTTTATTTAATTTTATCTAAATCTGAAACTGTATAAAATTTCATATTATTATTCTTTACAAACTTACAAATCTGCTCGAGTGTATTAAATTCTGTTTCGTATTCTTTTGTTGCTTTCGCCACAGTTTTATGCGCATAAAATATCACCACTTTATTATGCTCTTTTGCATATTGCAACAATGATAAATAGTATGACATATTAAAATGAGAATAACTATTATCTAATCCTAAACCATAAATTAAGTTATTTTTATTGTAATAACAATTTTGCAAATTTGGTGCTTCATTACCATAAGTTGTACCACGAATTGTCTTGAAATATTTCAATAACAATTGATCTGATTCTACATTTCTATTTCCATACGGATAAGAAAAATCTATTGCATTAAATCCTTTTTGTTTCATCAAATCTAACATTGGTAATATTTCTTGATGAATAAACTTATCATCACCATTTTGTTTAATAAAATCAACTGTTTTGATATGATGTAGTCCATGTGCTGCAATTTCGCTTCCGTTTTTTTGTAAATATTTTAATTCTTGAATTTGACTTGTTGTTAACTTATCAAAATGTGTTATATAAAAAGTTCCTTTCCAATTGTATTGTTTCAATTTGATGTTTACATTAAACCAATCGTCTACATAATCATCATCAAAAGTTAAAACAACTCCGCCTTTATTTTGCGATGTTTTAGAGTCTTTTACAGAATCTTCTTCTTGTGTACAAGCATTCAGTATAAAAAAGGCTAAAAAGAAAGCCAAGTAATAGTTAAGTCTAAGCATTTATTTAGTTATAGGTTTTGATACTTAAATATAAATAAAAGAAACTAACAAATCTCTTACAACATAAGATTTAAGGAAATCTTAATTTTATTTCATACATTTAATCAAATCATAAAATATGATAAAAAACGAATCTACAAATTGGCTATTAATAATCTTAATACCACTTATTGTTATCTTATTTATAGTAGCTTTTCAAGTTGGAATGACAGATGGATTAAAATAAAAAAACCACTCAAAATTGAGTGGTTTAGAAAATACTATATTGTAATTTATATCTGTTGATACATAAAGTTTTCACCAAGATAAACACGACGAACGTCTTCATCGTTTGCTAATTCTTCTGGCGAACCTTCTTTCAAGATTTTACCTTCGAACATAATATATGTTTTATCGGTAATCGCTAATGTCTGAGAAACATTATGATCTGTAATCAAGATTCCGATATTTTTTTCTTTTAATGATCTTACAATCTTCTGAATATCTTCTACCGCAATAGGGTCAACTCCAGCAAAAGGCTCATCTAATAAAATAAAATTTGGCTCTGTTGCTAAACATCGTGCAATTTCGCAACGACGACGCTCTCCACCAGAAAGTAAATCTCCACGGTTTTTACGAACATGCTCCAAAGAAAATTCTTCTATCAAAGCATCTGTACGCATTTGCTGCTCTTTTTTGGATAGTTTCGTAAATTGTAATACAGATTTAACATTATCTTCTACAGAAAGTTTACGAAAAACTGACGCTTCTTGTGCCAAATATCCAATTCCTTTCTGTGCTCGTTTGTACATTGCATCGCTCGTGATATCATGTTTATCCATGAAAACCTTACCTTGCGTTGCTTTTACCAAACCAACAATCATATAGAAAGAAGTTGTTTTACCAGCACCATTTGGTCCTAATAATCCGATAATTTCTCCTTGTTCTACCTGAAAAGACACATTTTTCACAACGTGTTTCTTACCGTAGTCTTTTACTAAATTCTGTCCTTTTAATACAATTCCCATATCACTCCAAAGATAGATATTTTGTTATTTAATTGCGTTGATAATATCATATTTTGTGATGATATGATATTTCCCGTTTTCTAATTCGATTAAAACTGCCTGATTATCTTTTGTAATCAATTTTGAAACTTCCTCTATCGAAGCATTTGCTTTAACAATTGGGAAAGGTTTTCCCATGATTTCATGAACTGGTTTATCAGCTACATTTCTATCTTCTAAAAATGCTTGAAACAAATCTGATTCATCCAAAGAACCTACAAATCCGTTGATATCCATTACTGGAATTTGAGAGATTTTGAAACGACGCATACGGTCAATTGCATGAGCAGCTAATTCCTCTGTACGAACTGTTAACAATGGTTTGTCAATATGTTCTTTGATTAAATCAACAGCAGTTTTTACTTCTTCTTCTAAGTAACCTCTGTCGCGCATCCAATCATCATTAAATATTTTTCCAACATAACGAGAACCTGAATCGTGAAATAAAACAACCACAACATCATCTGGACCAAATTCGTCCTTCATTTGTAATAATCCTTTTATCGCAGAACCAGAAGACATTCCTACAAATAATCCTTCTTCTAATGCTAAACGACGCGTATAAACAGCAGCATCTTTATCGGTAACTTTTGTAAATCCATCAATAATATCAAAATCTACGTTTTCTGGCAAAATATCTTCACCAATACCTTCTGTTACGTAAGAATATACTTCATTTTCGTCGAAAATTCCTGTTTCTTTATATTTTTTGAAAACTGATCCATATGTATCAACTCCCCAAATTTTAACGTTCGGATTTTTTTCTTTCAAGTATTTTCCAACTCCAGAAATTGTTCCACCCGTACCTACTCCAACAATAAAATGTGTTACTTTCCCTTCTGTTTGTTCCCAAATTTCTGGTCCAGTTTGCTCATAATTTGCTTGTGCATTTGATGGATTATCGTACTGATTTACATACCAACCATTTGGCGTTTCTTGTGCCAAACGTTTCGAAACTGAATAATAAGAACGTGGATCTGTTGGCTCAACATCTGTAGGACAAACCACAACTTTAGCACCAACCGCACGCAAAATATCCATTTTTTCTTTGGATTGTTTATCTGTAATTACACAAATCAATTTGTAACCTTTGATAACCGCAGCCAAAGCCAATCCCATTCCTGTGTTACCAGAAGTTCCTTCGATAATTGTACCTCCAGGAACCAAACGTCCGTCTTTTTCTGCATCTTCCACCATTTTAAGCGCCATACGATCTTTACATGAAGAACCTGGGTTAAAATATTCTACTTTTGCTAAAACAGTACATGGTAAATCCTTTGTAATGTGATTAATTTTAACCAAAGGCGTGTTACCTATCGTTTCTAATATATTGTTTGCGTATTTCATTTTATTCTATTTTTTAGTTTAAACGATTAAATTTTATCTAAAATTAATTGCTTTTGCAGGAGTAATTTTAGAAATCATATACGATGGCAAAAGTAATACAATTGCACAAACTAATAAAGCTCCAACGTTTAATAATATAATTGATCCTACATCCAAATAAACTGGCGCAGTGGATAAATAGTAGTTTTCAGGTGGAAGTTTTATTATTCCGAAATATTTTTGAATGAATAATAATCCAAGTCCAATTACATTTCCTGCTATTAATCCAGGTAACATAATAAATAAAGCATAATTGATGAATAATTTTCGGATTCGCCAATTTGTTGCACCAAATGCTTTCAGAATTCCGATAGAATGTGTGCGTTCTAAAATCAAAATTAAAAGAACCATTACCATGTTAATTACGACTACAAAAAGCATAATAAAGACGATAATCATAATATTTTTATCAAAAATTGTGATCCAATCATTAATTTGGGCAAACGAAGATGTTGCTGATTCTGACGTTAAATTGTACGGAAGCAAATCATTTACACGTTTTGCAACAGGATCTATATTTTCGACATCATTTACAAATAGTTCGAAACCACCAATTGTTGTAGAATCCCAACGATTAAGGCGCTGAACATGTTTCAAATCGCCTAACATAATAACATCGTCAAAATTTTTGATGTCTGTTTTATACAATCCAGAAATCTTGAAACGACGATAAATTGGCGTGCTATCATCTTGTACAAAATACATAACAAACGAGCTATCAACGTCTAATTTCATTTCGTCCGCAATTTTTTTAGACAACACAACATCATTCATTATAGAATCATTGTTGATTTTAGGAAAATGCCCTTTTACCAAAAATTTATGAAAACGAACCGTGTCATAATCCGTTCCGACACCTTTGAAAACAACACCGCTAAAATTTTCTTTTGTTCGAATAACACCACTTTTATTAGCGATTGCCTGAACATGAACAATTTCTGGAACTTCTTTAAATTTTGGATAAAACTTCTGATTAATAGAAATAGAATCTGAATTTAACGATGTATTGCTGTTATAATTTTTGATGGTAATATGTCCGTTGAAATCGGCCAATTTTTCTTTAATCGCAATTCGCGCTCCAACTCCTGTCGAAATTGTAATCAATGAAACAATTAAACCCAATGCTACAGCAATTTGACCTATTCGAATAATGATACTCGAAAGGTTATTTTTCGTATTTTTACCAAGCGCAATTTTTTTGGAAAACCACCAAGAAAAACTCAATATTTATAATTTTTATAAGATTAAGGCATAATGCCTATTTATTAATTTTTGTATTTACTTATTTTCCTGTTTTTTTTGCAGATTTTAAATTCTTTCAAATACTTAAACTAACTAAATAGTATAAATTTTTCCAAAATCATATCATTAAAAAAAAAGAAATGAAAAACTTTGTCAAATATACATCAATTGCTTTACTTCTATCTATTGCTAGCCAAAGTAATGCTCAAAATAAATCATTAACAGAAAAAAAGGTTTCATCTACTTCTGTTGTTACAAAACCAATTGTTGTTGGAGCAGAAAATACAACGAATTATCTCTCAAAATTAAAAGGTAAAAAAGTTGGCGTTGTATCCAATCAAACAGGAATTGCAACAATTGATGGAAAAACAACACATACGGTAGATTTATTGTTGAAAAATGGAATAAATGTGACAAAAATTTATTCACCCGAACATGGTTTTCGTGGTGATGCTGATGCTGGTGCAAAAGTAAAATCTGGTGTTGATGCGCAAACAGGTTTGCCAATTATTTCACTTTATGGCGATAATAAAAAACCAAAAGCGAATCAAATTGCTGATATTGATGTATTGGTTTTTGACATGCAAGACGTTGGCGCGCGTTTCTATACGTACATTTCTACGTTGCATTATGTGATGGAAGCGGCTGCAGAAAATGGTAAAAAAGTAATTGTTTTGGACAGACCAAATCCGAATGGACATTATATTGATGGACCAGTTTTGAAGTCAGAATTCAAATCTTTTGTAGGTATGCACAATGTTCCGATTGTTTATGGAATGACGATTGGCGAATATGCACAGATGATAAATGGCGAAGGTTGGTTGGCAAATAAAGCGAAAGCAGATTTAGAAGTCATTCCATTAATTAATTATACACATCAATCTAAATATAGTTTACCTGTAAAACCATCGCCAAATTTACCTAATTCGCAAGCAATAAATTTATATCCAAGTACTTGTTTATTTGAAGGTACAAACGTAAATGAAGGTCGCGGAACAGATTTACAATTTCAGGTTTATGGTTCGCCTTTTCTTAAAAATATGCCCTATCAGTATACACCAACTTCAAAACCTGGTGCGACGAGTCCAAAATTTAAAGATGAAGTGTGCTACGGTGAAAATCTTTCGGAAGTTCCCTATCAATCTCAAATTAATCTTAAATGGTTGATAAATGCATATAAAAATAATACAAAACAGCCTTTTTGGACGATGAACGGTAAAAAATTGTGGATAGATCAACTTTCTGGAACAGATGATTTACGCAAGCAAATAGAAGCCGGATTATCGGAAAGTGAAATTAAAGCAACATGGCAAAAAGATCTGGAATCTTTCAAAAAAATTAGAGTAAAATATTTGATTTATAAAGACTAAAAATTTCATGAGTAATGTCATTTATTTTAATAAATTTGAACACCTTAATATCATTATGAATTTATGAAAAAAATTATTACTATCATTACTCTTATTGGTTTCAGTCAATTGAATGCACAAGTTGGGATTAGTACTGAAACCCCAATGGCAACTTTACATGTAAAAGAATATGCAAATGCAAATGATAAACCTGAAGGTGTTATGGCTCCGCAACTTACAAAATTGCAATTAGCTAATAAACTTGTCGGCACTTTTAATACAAACCAAACTGGTAGCATTGTTTATGTAACAGATAATACTAGTGATGTATCTAGTAAACCAAGTGAAACACAGGTTGTTGATGTAAATTCTGTAGGTTATTATTATTTTGACGGAACAAAATGGGTTAAAATGCTTACTGGTTTTGCAGTTAGAAATGCCAATAATGGGTTAAGTTTAAGTGGTGAAAAAGTTCAATTAGGTGGTTTATTAATAAAACCAACAACAATCGACCAAAATGAAAATACATTAGCATTTACTGGATCTGTAGTTAATTCTTTCTCTGTTGATGGAAACACATTATCTGTTGACGCAGCTAACAATAGGATAGGAATTGGAAATACGGCACCAACTAATACGTTAGATGTAAATGGGGATACAAGAATACGTAAAGTAGATACAAGTATAGAATTAAATGACGAAAACTTAGTAATAGATGCTACTGGCGTTGTAAAAAGAAAATTACAAGACGGTATCTTTAGAGGTGGATTAAAACAACAATTTGAAACACCTTGTAGTAATATTATTGTAAGCTATGATGGTAATGGTACTCCTCAATATTTTCCTAGTCCTAATTGTACCGATGCCTCTTGGGCTGTAAAATATAAAGTATCAAACTTTGAAAAATACGACGACCCAGGTAATAATATGGATGCTACAACAGGAGGATTTAAGGCTCCAAAAACAGGTCTTTACCGTATATCTATGAGTGCGGCTGCTACATTTGATTTTGCCTCTACTAATGCTAGTAGTGCAAATGGATTTGGTCAATTTGTTCTTGGCTTAGTTGACCAAAGCGATACATGGATTGTTAAAGGAATATTTGCTATTGGTACTGCTCAATCTTATTATGGACATCCAATGACTCAAAATTTCACATTAATGGCACGATTAACTAAGGACACCATTTATAATTTTGCTGTTACTAATGGAGTAACACTATACATTGAAGATACTGGAACATCTAGTGTTAACACAGTAAATTCAGGTTCCCCACAAACTATAGACATCACTGCTGTTGGAGGTGGTAATATGAGTCTTTTCGAAATAGAATTTGTAAAATAATACTCAGCTTTATAGAAAACAAAAAACGCATCAAAATTTCGATGCGTTTTTTGTTATTTTTTACTTCCGACAGTTTCCGAAATCGATTCGCCTAATTGTTTTACTTTTTCATATAAAACGGTAGAACCTTTTTCAAATTCAATCGTGATTTTTCCTTCACGTGCTTTTATTTCTAATTTTTCTCCATCACGCCAAGTCGTATAATTTCCTTCCTTTTTTCCTTTTCCAAAAACTTTTTCTATTTCATTAATTGCTTTATTTGATTTATCTAAGTCAAAAATTGCCGAATAAGAATAAATTTCATCACTATCACTTACATTAACTGCTGTTTTAGAGTGAGTAGTTGTTGTATTTGTTTTCGCTTTCACTTGTTGTGCATGAGCAGAAAAAGAACCTGCCAATACAATTAATAATATCCACTTTTTCATTGATTTTAATTTTTTATAAAACTCAGAAAAAATGTAATTTACAATGGTTAATGAACGGTTAACGATGCGTTAATGTATTATTAGATAATTTAATTCAAAGAAGAAATAATTTCATTACCTAACGTTTTTGCTTTATTGTAATAAAAATCATTGTCACTACTTTTTCCTAAATTGATTTTCGCAACCCCATCTAAAAGCTCAATTTTATAACTTCCATTTTTATTCCAAACCAGCTTATTTTCTTCAATTTCTGGCTTTCCAAACTGAAATTCAATCAATTCTCTTATCGAATTATTTTTACGATTATGAAAAACTGCTCGTAACGAGTAAACCGAAACATTGTCATTCAACACATAAGATTTTGTAGAAATTGCAATATTTTTAGGTCCAGGATTATCTAAAACCAACTTCAATTCTCTTTCTAATTCTTTCATTTTTAGATAATAAAATTCGTTGTCATTACTTTTTTGTAAATCAAATTTTATTTCTCCTGAACTCAATATTATCGAGTAACCTCCATCATTGTTCCAAATAAAATCACCTTCATTCATTTTTGCTTTTCCTATAATAGAATCAATTTTATTCTTAATTAATTCACGTTTATTTAGAGTAAAAACACCACGAAATGAGTATGAATCTACACGATCATTTATTACATAATTTTTTGTAGAAATAGCTCTATTGGCGAAAACAGTTTGAGTAGAATTAGTTTGTGAAATTCCGTTAATTGAAATTGAAATAATGGCAAGAAGTAAATATTTTTTCATCATATTTTTATAATAATGTATAAATATCTAAAAAATAAATAATATGTAAGGGAAAATTATTTAACTAATTTTTCAGAAATTTCTACATGTAAAATTTCTCCTGTCATAGAATCAAACGCAATTGTTATATTTTCTTTTACATATTCACTAATCAAATGGTTGGGGTCGTAATTGCCTTTCTTCACAAAATTAAATTTTCTAATTGCCTGAGTTTCGTCTACAACAGCCGATAAACCATTTACTGTTTTTCCATTATAAGGTGTACAAACTGGATTTGGAGACAAATAAAATTTGATTGATGCAACTTTGTTATTCAGAATAGTTAAATAGATTCCTTTCTCTTTGTACAAAACATCATAATCGTATGTTTTTGGAGATTTTTCAGTAAAATTATCGCGGCTAAATGTAGAAGATTCAAATTCTTCTTTAAATTTTTGATACAAATTATCATCAATAGATTGTCCTAATAATTGAAGAAATAAATCTGGATTCGTTTGAAATGAATTCATTTTTTGAACTTATTATTTTCAGTTAATTTTATAAAAAAACCTTTCTAAAAAATTAGAAAGGTTTGCATTTATTTTGAATAAAAATTTCTTAATTTTCTTTTACAAAAACTCCATCAGCTTCAAAATTATATTGTAACTGTGGTTTTGTAATTTTAGCAATTTCATCTTTAGATTTTCCTGCATCTTCTGCATAATGACGTAATTTATCTACAGAAACTTCGCTTACAAATGCTTTTCCATGTACCACTACATTCGCTTTTTCACCGTCTAAAGGCATAAAAAATCCGTAATCTTTGAAGCGTACAAAAGATTGTTCTTCGCCTTTACCAAGATCAACTTTCATCCAACAACCTTTCTTTTTACAAACAGATTCTATTGTTGAAACAAACTGAACATTCTCTACAGAATCTCCATTTTTCATGTTTTCGTACAATTTACCTATTTCGTTAGTTGTTAATGTATTTTTTAAATCAAATGTTTCTCCATAAACTTGATAAACATTTATATCATCAACTTTTGCAGTTCCATTAGCTAAAATCTTTTCTTGAGATTTTGTAACTTTTTCTGTTTTTACTTTTTTATCTTTACTTTTAGTTTGCGCGTTAGTTGTTGCAGCAAAAGCCATTACAGCACAAATTCCTAAAATATATTTTTTCATAATTATCTTATTTATTACAAATCTAAATAATTATTCATTAAAAGCTGAATGTTTGGATAAGAATTTTCTAACAGTTGTGGAATTTCACTCTTATTTTTCCAAACAACTGCTTCTATTCCTTCTTCGGTTTGTGGTAAAGGTAACTCTGCACCGTCATAATATACATCAAACCAAAAAGTTTCTTTCACAATATATTCTCTCAGATAATAAATGTGGAATGTTGGCATCAAAAATCGTTTCAATTCTAAATTTGTAATACTACATTCTTCTTCAATTTCTCGAATTGCCGACTCTTCTCTTGATTCTCCTTTTTCCATTTTTCCTTTTGGCAAATCCCATTTACCTAATCTAAAAATAAAAAGAAAATCGTCTTGTGAATTTCTCACAATACCACCAGCGGCTTGTATATGTTTGTAATATTTTAGAAAATTCGTCCAAACCTCATCAATGTTTTCATTAAAAATATTTACTAAATCTGCTGATTTAGACGATAATAAATGAAAAGCTTCATCAAATTGTGTTTCGTGATGAAATAAAATATTTTTTGCTTCGGGATTCGATTGATTACTGAAAGTTAGCAAACTTTCATTAAAAAAAACTTTGTACATTTGAGCGATTTGTTACAAATTTAATAAAAACTCACAAGGATATGAAGGTAAATACAAATAAAGTACGCTTTGCAAAAAATCAACAAGAAGCATTCAATTTTTTATTAGACATGAAAAATTATGAGCAATTGATGCCTGCTGATACAAAATCATTTGAAATCCACGAATCTGGAAAAGGATTTACGGTTGGTGTTGGTGCTTTACCAAAGGTTGGTATGCGTTTGAAAGAAACTGTTGAGCCATCAAAAATTGTTTTTGAGTCTCCAGCTCCAGCTTTTGAATATACGTTAGAAATTACGATTGATGCTGTAGATGATACTTCTTCTGATGTAACATTAGATTTTGACGGAAACTTTAATATGATGATAGAAATGATGGCGAAAAAACCATTGACTTCTTTTATCGAAACAATAGCAGAAAATTTAGGAAAAGTAGGTTAATACTTTTCTAATATGCTCAGAAAACTGTTAAACTGATTAAATTTAATCAATTTAACAGTTTTTTTATTCTTACCTTTTACCTCTTTTTTATTCATTTAATTAAAAATATATGAAACCAAACTTTACTTTAAAGTTATTTATACTATTTTTTTTATTTACCATTCCTGCTCAATTTTTATCTGCTCAATATATAAAAGTAGAGCCTAATTATACTGCAGAAAAATTGGTGAAAGATATTTTTATAGGATCCAGTTGTATTGAAGTTGTCCATGGATCTATTAAAATACAAGGTTGGAATTTTGGTGATGGTGATAAAAGTTACGGATATTTTGATAAAGGAACTAGTTCTTTTCCAATAGAAAATGGTATTTTACTTTCTTCTGGAAAACTAAACGACGCGCCTGGACCAAATAACGGAATAAATAGTGCTGATAACTCAGGATGGCAAGGAGATAATGATTTGGAAAATGCTTTAGGAGTATCAAGAACAACTAATGCTACAATCTTAGAATTTGATTTTATTTCGTCAGAAAGTAATCACATTAGTTTTGATTATCTGTTTGCATCAGAACAATATTTAAGACAATCTGACTTCGGTAGTTGTGGTTATACAGATGGTTTTGCTTTCTTAATAAAAAAAGCTGGAAGTACTGATTCTTATAAAAACTTAGCTGTTTTACCTAACACATCAACTCCAGTTTCTGTAAATACAGTTTATGGAAATGATGGAAAATGTACACCTGTTAATCCACAATATTTTGGTCAATTTAATCCTACAAATTCGCCAATTGGTTTTAATGGTCAAACAAAAGTATTAACAGCAACAACTGCTATAATTCCTGGCGAGAAATATCATTTAAAAATTGTTATCGCCGATCAAGGAAATGGTTTGTATGATTCGGGAGTTTTCTTGAAAGCTGGTAGTTTTGTTGCTACAAAAAGTTTAGGAAATGATTTATTAACTGCTAATGGTACAGGGCTATGTCAGGGATCTACTCATGTTATTGATGCTACAACAAAAAATGCACAAAGCTACAAATGGTATAAAGATGGTGTAGAAATTTTAGGCGAAACCAATGCTAAATTAACTGTTGACCAAGCTGGATATTACGAAGTGGAAATTACACAAATAAGTGGTTGTAAATTAAACGGAAATTTAACCGTCGAAATGCAAATCGATCCAGTTATTAGCCAAACCATTTTTAATGTTTGTGATAATGATTTAGATGGAAAAATTGAAGAATCTCTAAGCGATTTTACAGATTATATTATTGAAGATTTTAACTATTCTATCTTTAGTATAAAATATTTTGAAACTAAAAAAGAGGCTGAAGATAATATTTTTGCAGGAATAGATAAAGTTTCTTTTTTATCTACCGAAACATCGAAAAGCGTTTATATACGCATACAACCAGGAAGCTGTAAAGAAACAATTATTGAAATAATATTTATCAACAATGGTTTAAGTCAATATAACATTATAACACCTGTCGAAATATGCGATATAGAAATTGATGGTAAAGAAGAAGTTAATTTATCTGATTATATCAATACTTTGATTACGAATATTGATGGATTACCAACTTATTATAACAACGAGGATGATGCGAAAAAAAGTGTAAATTCTATTCATTTCACTCAAACAATTAATTCTGATAAAACCTTTTACATTCGATTTAAACAAAGTGGTTTATGTGATAACATTGCTCCTATCAGTTTTAAATTTAAGCAACCAAAGCGATCTACAATTTTAAAGGATGTGACAATTTGTAAAAATGCGACAACAATTTTAGATGCTGGTGTTGGTTTTGATTCGTATTTGTGGAGTAATGGTGCTACAACATCTACTATACAAAATGTACCTGTTGGTGTTTATCATGTAAAATTAGAATATGATGGTTGTTTTTATACACAAGAGGTAAATGTAATTGCTGCCGAAGATCCAATTATTACATCTATCAACATACAAGGCTCTACGGTAACTGTAATTGCTTCGGGATCTACGCCACCTTATTTGTATGCATTAGATAATGGAAATTTTCAAACCTCAAATATTTTTACAAATGTTACATTAGGCAATCATATTATTCATGTAAAATCTAATTTGGGATGTGTACCTGTTTCGAAAGAATTTTCGGTCATTAAATTGCTTAATTTTATTTCGCCTAATGGTGATGGTAAAAATGATGTATTAGATTATTCGCAATTAAAAAATAAAATAAATCCGAAGTTTACTATTTTTGATCGTTTTGGAAAATTAATTTTTGAAGGTTCTGAGGCAAATAATTTTACGTGGAACGGAATGCAAAATGGTTTTGTAGTAGAAACAACAAGTTATTGGTATGTGATTGAATGGACTGAATCGGGTTCTGATCAACTACAACGTTTCTCTAACTGGCTTTTGGTAAAAAGTAAATAATATATGGATAAATGGAATCCTTTTCCTAAAAAAGAGTTCTTGCTTGAGCTTTATTTAGCCGAGCAAGATTTGACTGATGAAATACTTGTTTTTTGGAATAAAATTAGAATTTCTCCCGAAACATGGACTTGTGAAGATGTAATTCATGAAAATTTTTGGGTTGTTGCCAAACATCAAAATTGGATTATTTGGTACAATGATGTAGAGGAAGGTTATAACTTGTCAAGATATAAAGAGGAATTAATTATTTTGGAATATGGTGCAAGTCAAGACGAATTAGTATTTGCAGTAAAAAAACTAAAGACAATTATTCTATCAATCTAATAAGCTTTATTTTTAGTTAAAACTTAAAAGGGATTGTTCTTATGAACAATCCCTTTTATGGTAATATAAATTATTAAAATTTTATTTTAGAAGCTTCTCATTCTTAATGCTGGATTAATGTATACTCCACCACATGCATCTAATTTTAAAACTAAAGCTACTCGTTGAGTAGATTCACAGTCCATTCCACTTCCACTATCATATTTACGTGCTACATAATATGTAGTTCCGCTCACAATAGGTGCTGTACCTAATATAGGTGTTGTAGAAGAAGCGCTATCGTACCAAACCAATGTTGAGCCTGGTATCTTGATATCATCAAATGTTGCTACTTTATTTTTACAGAATTTATCATCTTGTAATTCTGTTGGCGCTGTTGGTATTGGATTAATATTAATTTGATCTGTAATAACACATGACCCTACAGTAGTAGGATCATAATTAATCTCTAATTTATACCTTCCATAACCGTACAACGACAAGTCAATATCTCTCGTTGTAGCAATAGGTGTAGTTAAATTGGCGTTATCTCCTGTCAATTTATACCATTTGTAAGTTGTTACTGCGTTTGGATAAAAACCTGAAGCTGATAATATTTTATCTACTGTAATATCTCTACAAGCATATACTGCTCCAAAACCATAAGTAGAATCGTCTGTTGTTTTATCTAAGAAAGTAACATAATTAGTATTATTTCCTCCATTTGTACTATAAGTTCCGAAAACTAAAACTTTATAACTAGAATTTGCATCAATATCTTTTACAGTTAAATAATCAAAATTTGTAGCTCCTCCAGTTATTGTAAATTTAGCTCTTGTACCTGCGGTTGCAGAAACTACAGAACGTGTAACGTCACATGAAGTTCCACTTATATTTGTCTGTTGTGTTACTTTTAACTCTTTACTTGCAGCAATACTTATTTTGTTACTTAAAGAATTTAATACACTTGTTGTTACATCTGTTTTTACATTAAAAGTTATACCACGAGTTGTGATACTTTTAAAAACTAATGCAGTACTAAAAGGTCCTGTAATGTCATTAGTAGAGGCAGTATTACGAATAAATTCTACAGTAGCCGTACTAAATGCAGTCGTACTATTTGTTGAATTATTGTAAGTAATGAATGGTTGATTTGAACTCATTTTAATAACTGCGTTATCTGCAGTAACTAAAAAATCAGAGGATTGACTATCAAAACCTACTGTGATATTAACATTAGAATTATTAATATTTAATTTACCAGAAGCTTTTGGCGCTGCAGTTGCAGCGGAAATAGTTCCTAAATTCATTGTAATATTTGAAGCATCAAGATCAGAAGATCCAATAAAATATAAAACTTCATTTGTACTTTTATAATCATCAACAAATTTATAATACGCAAAATCTTGAAAATTAATTCGCATTTTCAAATCTGTACCTCTTAATTGTATTTTATGTCTTGCAGTTCCATCATAAGTAGCATCAGTTTGTTTACCTGCTGCCAAAACTCTATTGAAACCTGTAATCACATTATTATTTAAAACTAAAGAACCGCCTAAATAAATATCTTTAGAACCATTTCCTTTTAAAGACATTCCTGCAGGTGAATCATTCTCAAAAATGATATTATTAATGTAAACATCATTGTTTATAGCAACTTCATTTCCTTTTGAATTTGAATATGATTTGAAGTGTGCATTATCAAACTTTGTAGGAGCACAAGAACTAGAACTTACAGAACCATTAGAATTTGATGTCCAGTTAACAGAATTATGCCATTGATTTGTCGTTGCAGTACTACCTATAAAATATAAATCATTAGGTATTGCATTTGTAACACTTGTGTAGCCTGCTGTCTTAGCATCTGCACTACCAATAATATTTAATGTATAATTCGATTCCTTTATGAACTGAATATTTTTTACATCATAATTTTTTAGTGTTAATTTATTTGCTGTATTAGTTTCATCTCTAACTGTTGCTGCAACCTTAAAATTAACCGTGCTTAATTGCCCATCTAATATGGTAACCAATTGACAACTTCCTGTACTAATTGTTTGATACTTATCTATAATATTAATTCTATAGTTCGTTTCAAAAGAAATTAAATTTCCTGCATATACTTTTAGCTCATTAATATTAACTTGATTTGTTGATGTTGAAAATATTCCAGCTCCTTCAGTCCTAAAATAGGCGTTTGGTTCTAACTCTAAATAAGCAGCATCAAAAACACCATATATTAATTGAGATATTTCACTATTAGAATCTTTTAATACTACTTTATTATATTTTAATTTATTATCAATCGTATAATAATTAGTATCTCCAGCCACAACAAAAGCTTGATAAACATTTATTGTACTGGTTGCTGCGTCTAATGTAAATTGACCACTCGGATTGGTAGTATTCACACTATTATACCTCCAATATTTTGTATTTATAATACTGTTTTTTAAATATAAATTTGTTTTGAAACTTGAACCATTTTCAATAATTCCAGAAAAAGCGTTGAAATTTGCAGTAGCTACATCAAATATTAACGATCCGTTCTCTAAAATAAATGTATTGGCAAGCGCATCCGTAAAATTGTAATATGAAAATGTTGAACCTCTCAAACTTAATGCACCTCCTCCAGTTACAACTAATCTATCTCCATTAGAAGTTGAACCTCTTAAAACTCCATCATTTAATGTTATTGTCTCTGGAGAATTAATATTAGTAGATTTAGGTACAAAATATAAATTCTGAATACTTAATGTGGCACCTACTTGTAATTGTAAAGAACCGCGAATTGTAAATGCATTATTTGTTAAACTAAAAATTTCAAAATTTTTCCCAATAAAATCTGGTAATACAGTGAAATTATGAATATCTATCACTCTATCAATATCTATTCTTCCAGAGATCGTAGAATTTGTATTAAAAAATACATTATCAATTGAAGTAGGTAGATTAGCAACTGGTAATTGACCTGTACCGCTAGAACTCCAATTTCCTAAATCTGTCCAAGTTTTCCCATCACTTTTACCACCCCAATAGTAATCTACAGCAACACCACTTGTCACATTAATATTTTTGGTTAGATTTTCTAAAACTGAATTAGTAAAGGTTACTACATTTTTAGAATAAATACCATTGGCAATCATATTACTATACGGTGGACTTGAAACTACTGGAATATCTAAATAAGCTAAAGTACTAGAGCCTGAAATATAAGATTTAAACTTTGTAGTACCAGAGGATGCTGGATTAAAATTAAAATTAGTAACTTTTACGTTAGGATTTGTACTTGGTGCTGTTTGTGTCGAAGTTCCATAAAAAGTATACTCATATCCTTTATCTAAAGTTAAATTACTTACGGTTAAATTATTAGTGTCAAAATAAACACTTGTATTTTTTACTGTTAGATTACCAATTGTTAAATTGTTATTATTAATAATCGTACAAGTTCTATTGGTATAATTGTTTATATTATCTATGATAACATTTGGTAAATTAACATTTGGTTTCTCTACTATTAACCCTCTATAGTATGTAGTAAGAGTTGTATTGTGACTAAAAGTAGTCCAAGAATGTCCTCCACCATGAATATAAATTGTAGAATTTGTAAAATTAGATTTTGCTAAATCAAAATCTAAAAGCCATACTGTTTCAGTATTTAAAATAGTAGATGCTAAGTTTATTCCACTTGCACTATTTAATATCTTCAACATTCCTGCTGTGTCCTCATTTACATTGGTACTCTTGTTCAAAGTAATTGATAGATTAGATAAATCTAATACTGTTCCATTATCAACAATAATAGACATTGCACTAAAATTATTACTCACTTTGATATTCGTTCCCGAATTAAAAACAACATAAACACCTAAATCATTATTACTAAGAACTGGAGCTTTTTTTAAAATCAAAGAACCTATATTATTAATATTTCCAGTAGAATTACTAGAAAAACTAGCTTTTTGAGATAAATCCATTATCCCATTTACAGTAATTGTTTTAGTAGCCCCATTAATAGCTGTTAACTTAAAAATATAATTATTGTTCGTAGAACTTGCTGTAAAATTATTAAATACAATATTTGATGCATTAAAATTTACATTAAATTTTGTGGCTCCATCTGTAAAATAAACATTATCAGATGCTCCAGGAACAACAGTTGGCTGACCTCCAGAAATACTCCCTAAGGCCCAGTTTTTCACTGTATTATAATTATCATCAGCACCATTCCCTGTCCAATAAAAGTCTGCTGCTAATCCCTTCGTACTAAATAATGTTAGACAAAGTAGAAAAAAGAAATATATTTTTCTCATAGAATTAGTTTCTAACTTTAAATACTACGTTGATAAACGTTTTCTCTGTAACATCTGGATTTGCAGGGACTGTATAAGTTAATTTACCGTCATTAGCTAAAGTTGCATTTGTAAAAACCTTTGTATCAATGTAAGTAATGAAATATGCCAATTGAGTAACAGTATAAGTAGACAAAGGTGTGTCTACATTTGAAGATAATTTAGGAGATCCAAATTGATTACTATATTCTTGGTATAAGTCTACTGTATGATTTCCTACAGTTGTATCCAAAGCAATACTTGGTGCATAAAATACCATTGGTTTAGCCTCATTATCATTATTCAAGAAGCGAGTCCATTTAGCTCCTGACCAAAAATAAAAACCTGGTGTTACTCTATTAGGAGATGTACCTGCAGTTACTGTGTTATAAACCATTAATGCTTCGGGAGCAGATGCTGTTCCTGATATTGGCGCTAATGTATTAATATCGGTTAGAGTTACTCGTGGAATTAAAATTCCTTTTGAATTAGAGTTTGCGTCTAATATTGAATAAGGATTAGGTGTGAAAGCTGTATTAGTACTTATACCTACTTGGGCATACGAATTTATAGAGAATAGCATAGCACTAATCCCTACTAAAGTGTAGATCTTTTTCATTGTAATTTTAATTGGTTGATTTTAAGTGAACAAATATATATAAAAATATTTATAATCATTATTAATAATTAAAAAAATACAATATCAGTAACTACAAAATATGAAACATAAAAAAGCCCGAACAAATTGTTCGGGCTTTTAATTTATAATGTAATAATATTCTTAGAAAAAATATTAACTCATAGTTTTGTCAAAACGTTTACGATCATTCTCTTTTAAATGAATTTTACGTAGACGAATAAAGTTTGGTGTAACTTCGATACACTCATCACCTTGAATATACTCCATACATTCTTCTAAAGTCATTTCGATTTTAGGAGCGATAGAAGATGAATCATCTTTACCAGCTGCACGAATGTTATTCAATTTCTTCGCTTCTACTACGTTTACTACTAAATCATTGTTACGAGAGTGTTCTCCAATAACCATTCCTTCATAAACTTCTTCTCCTGGTGCAATAAAGAATTTACCACGATCTTGTAATTTATCAATAGAATAAGGAGTTGATGTACCTTGATCTTTAGAAATGATAACTCCAGCAGAACGTCCAGCAATAGCACCTTTGAAAGGTTTGTATGCTAAGAAATTGTGTGCCATTACAGCTTCACCTGCAGTACTAGTTAACATTAAAGAACGTAAACCAATTAAACCACGAGAAGGAATCTCGAACTCTAAATGTTGCATACCTTCTTTTGCTTCCATCACCAATAAATCACCTTTACGTTGTGTTACTAAGTCAATTGCTTTAGAAGAATAATCATCTGGAACATCAATAACTAATGTTTCGTATGGCTCACATTTTACACCATCAATATCTTTGAAGATAACTTGTGGTTGTCCTACTGTTAACTCATATCCTTCACGACGCATTGTTTCAATCAATACAGATAAGTGCATGATACCACGTCCGTAAACTAATTGTGTATTAGAATCTTCTGTTGGCTCTACACGTAAAGCTAAGTTACGCTCTAATTCGTCTGTTAAACGGTCTACTAAGTGACGAGAAGTAACAAATTTACCATCTTTACCAAAGAATGGTGAGTTGTTAATTCCGAAAGACATGTTCATTGTAGGCTCATCAATATGCATTACTGGTAATGCTTCTGGATTTTCTGGATCAGCAATTGTATCTCCAATTTGGAAACCGTCAATACCAACAACAGCACAGATATCACCTGCTTTTACTTCTGTTGCTTTTACTTTACCTAAACCTGTAAATGTATATAATTCTTTTACTTTATGTTTTTTGAAAGTTCCGTCTGGCTTAGTTAAAGCAATCCAATCACCTTCTTTTACAGATCCACGAGTTACTTTACCTACAGCAATACGTCCTAAGAATTTAGAATAATCTAAAGATGTAATTTGCATTTGTAATGATCCCTCTTTTGCTTCTGGAGCTGGTACGTGTTCTAAAATTCCATCCATTAATGGTAAGATATTTTCTGTACGTACATTTTCTGTATTAAACCAACCTTGTTTAGAAGATCCGTAGAATGCAGGAAAATCTAATTGCTCTTCTGTAGCATCTAAGTTGAAGAATAATTCAAAAACTTTGTCATAAACCTCATCAGGGCGACAGTTTTCTTTATCTACTTTATTAATTACTACTAATGGTTTTAAACCTAATTCTAACGCTTTTCCTAATACGAAACGAGTTTGAGGCATTGGTCCCTCAAAAGCATCTACTAATAAGATAACACCGTCAGCCATTTTCAATACACGCTCAACTTCACCACCAAAATCCGCGTGGCCAGGAGTATCAATAACGTTGATTTTTACATCATTGTACATAACCGAAGCATTTTTAGAGAAGATCGTAATCCCTCTTTCACGCTCGATATCGTTGTTATCCATGATTAATTCACCTGACTCTTGGTTTTCTCTAAAAACGTTTGTTGAGTGAAGAATTTTATCAACCAACGTCGTTTTACCGTGGTCAACGTGTGCGATAATCGCAATATTTCTAATGTTTTGCATCCTTGAAAATTATGGGTGCAAATTTACGACAAATTTATTTTTAATCACTATATAATTGATTTAATTTAAATTAATCAACAATTACTTTAGAAAAATTTAATTTTAGTGAAAAATATTTATAAAAAACGCTTTTTTTTTGCACATTAATTAACAAAATGATGATTTTAAAATAATACTTTTTGTATGTGTTTTATCTATAAAATAAAAATCAACTGTTTTTAAATCAATATTATCGTCCGTATTGTTGATAATTATCAGTTGCATATTTTTCGAAACGTTTTAGTAACGCAATATTTTCTTTCTCCGTTGGCGACAATTTATCCTCTACATTTATATACAATGGTACATACCAATCTACATTATCAAAAAACTGACGAGCTCCACGATTCGCAAACGAATAGCCATGACGCGCATAAATCGTATTACGAATAATCTCTAAATCTAACTTATGTAAATTTTTTAGCTGTTTTTCCGTCAACTTTTGTGTCGAACCATTTATCTTATAAATCTCATTAGAAGCTGAACGTTGTACATCTATAAAATATTCTTCACCATCTCCTGCCTCTTCGTATTTTTTCTTTTTAGAGTTTACCCAATCTACATTATCATATTCGTCTGTATACTCTTCGTCTATGCCATGTTTTGGCTGAACCAAGATATTTTTCGGATTATAGGTAAACGTTGTTTTTTTCAAACTAAATTTTCGAGAAAGTACTGGTAAATCTTTTCGTTTCGAAACCCAAGTTCCGTAAATAGAATCTTCATTTTCGGAAATATTAAACTTAAACGTTCCATCATATTTCTGATCACCAGGTTCATTTGCCATCACATAACGCGAATTTCCTTCTTTTACCAAATCTCCTTTAAAAGGCCGAATATTTCCAGCCGAAACACTATAACCTTCAACCGTATTATCATTATTTATTTTCTGAATCACGACACTAATTATATTTTGATTCGACCATTTATCACCTTTATCATAATCAACAGAATCTGCCTCAAAAATTCCAGACCAAAGCCCTACATCTTCTTGTGTTGGCTCGATATGAATTGATGAAATCGTATCATTAGAATCATTATTTTTAATGGCTTCTTTTTTGTCGTCTTTACAACTTGCAACAATAAGAATTGTACAAATAAATAGTGCTAATTTTTTCATATTTTAGATTGTTTAGTTTTATAAATATAATATTCTACGAGTAATAAATTGGGAATAAATCCCAACCACGCAATAATTTGATAAACATCCATTGGCGCAGGCTGAAATAAATAAACCAAAATAACTTTCCAAGCACGTAACGTAAGCGCAGAAATCGCCAACGCATAACTTCTGAGCATAAAATTTCGGTGCGAATTAATATTTTTTTGTTTGATTTTGATAACTGCAATTACTGTAAAAACCCACCAAAGAATACCGAGAATTATAAAAGCTGACTGAGCAATTAATTCTCCGTTTGCATAAAAACCAATGTAAATTCCACTCGGAGCAGCTAAAAAAACGGTAATATAAAAATAGAATTTACCAATTAATCGATGAATTCTCTTGACCTGTTGATTGGTTATTTTGACAAATTGTACAATCCCAAAAAATAATGTAAATATTGACGAATAAACGTGAATGTAGAAGATCGTTAAATAACTCGGAATTGTCGTAACTTCATCTTGTTTTATCGCTAAAAATGAAACATCTGACGAAATGGGAATATAACGCAACGTGATTTGAAGCATTAATCCGAAGAAATAAAGCCAAACGAGGAAAAGTACTATTTTCCACCACGAAGTGTTTTTTATTGTAGAAATTAATTTCAGAATTGGTTGATTTTGAATCTTAAAATTAGACTTTTTATTGATGAATTACAATCACTATTTATAATGAAAAAATACATCTAAAAAATAATTCATTTATATAATAATTGATAACCAACAAGTTATTTTGTATTTTCATCAAAAATTAATTCACTTAAAATTACCAAAAATGAAAAATGAATTCGGAAAAACAAATCCTGGAATTTGGGATTTAAAAGAAATTGCTATAGTTATTATAGATTTTCAACCACAGATGTTAGCCTCTATAACTAGTGGAAACAGAGATTACATAGAACATAACACAAAAGCATTGGCAAGACTTGCAACTGCATTGGAAATACCTACGGTAATGTCTAGCGTTGGTGTTGGGATTGGAATTAATGACCCTGTTGTGAGCACAATTTCTGAAGAACTTCCTACGGGACAACAAATTATTGACAGAAATACAATGAATGCTTGGGACGACGAAGTTTTTGTTGCAGCAGTAAAAGCTACAGGTAAAAAGAAATTGGTAATGGTAGGGCTTTACACTGAAATTTGTTTGACATTTCCTGCAATCGAAGCGTTGAACGAAGGTTTTGATGTGATGACAATTACAGATGCTATTGGCGGAATTAGTATAGAAGCGAATAAAATGGCGATAAAAAGAATGATACAAGCTGGTGTTGTTCCTAACACGCTTGTTGCATTTATCACAGAAATTTTTAGAGATTGGACAAAACCAGAAGTTGCTAAAATTGGTCCAATATTAGAATGGCATAAAGAATTTGTTACCAATATCAACTTACCAGGAGTTGGCGTTTGGCAATAAAATTTGAATATTTTCAACAAAAAAATCCTTCAGAAAATTCTGAAGGATTTTGTATTTATTGTTTGACTTGTACAGCTTCTTGCTTCAATTTTTCTTCTTCTAACGATTTTTGATAATCTGTAAAATCATCATCTTTTTCGTCCAAATCTTCTTTCTGATATTTTCCTACTTCAACCTCGAATGTATCTGATGGCCCTGTCACTTTAATTGGAATACCGATAATTCCGAACGGTGGCAAACCAAGTCGCATTCCGACATTCATATAACCATCTAACGTTACTTGACCTTCGACACGTGGGCGAAAACCTGCAATTTTAAACTTGGTACGCTCTATCTTCATTACATTATTTTCAATTGAAGTTTTTACATCAATTTTCTTCACATTTGCATCATGCAAAGCATCTGTATTGGTTTTTTCTGCAACAGAATTGAACAATTTAAACCCTTTGAATTTTATATCTTCCAGCGTTAAAACTCCTCCTCCTTTTATAGTTTTCATTTTCGGAAACATATCCGCACCCAAATCTCCTGCCAATTTATAATCCAAAGAAACTTTTCCGTACGCATTTTCCGCAGCACTAGCCATTTCTCGGAACAATGTCAATTCTTTGTAAGCGCGCTGTATATCGAAATTTTTTCCTTTTACATCAAAACTAAAATTCGCTTTTCTGGCATTGATTGGCTTATACGTTCCGTTCATTGTAAAATGTGAACCAATCATCTCAAATTTAGTTTGATTTAGCGTTAAAAAACCTTTGTTTAAAGCCAAATCTCCATCAAAATCTTGAAGAATAATATCTTTAAATAAAACTTCTTTTGCTTTTCCTTTTATACTCAATTCCACATTTGTTGGCAATAAAACAACGCCTTCTGCAGCACTTGATTTTGACGAAGATTCTCCTGAATTAAACGCCATAAAATCATCAATATTAACGCGATTTGTCGTGAAATTTATATTTCCTTTTAAAACCTCATTTTCCTTTAACGCATAGTTGATATAATTAGAAACATCTCCATCAAATACAAAAACATTGCGTTTATAACGTGCTTTTACATCTTTAAAAGTCAAACGAGCACCTTCAAATTTGAATTCTCCTTGCTTGATGACAAATTTACTTGGGAAAAATTTTGTATTAATTTTAATGTTCTGAATTTTTACATAACCACGATTTTGTAAACTCTCCAAAGCAGCTCCATTATTCCCTTTCAAGCCTACATTTGTTTCTATTATTCCATCAATATCTAAACCTTCTATTGGAAATAATTTATAAAAATCTGCTAAATTTAATTCTCCTTTCGAATGAATTCGATAATCTAGATTAGTCAAATTTTTAAGATTAGCATTTACCATAAAAGGCTTTCCTGCCATCGTAAATTGAATTGGCAAAATATCTATTGATAAATCATTAAAAGATCCTCTACCCGATTTTATACGCGTTTCAACCGTAATATTTTCTAACGGTAAATCCGAATAATCTTTCAATCGGATGTATCCATTTCGCAAAATAACAACAGAATTACTCACAGGTACTTTTTTACGTTTCGGTTCGTATGTACCATTTGCTTTCATTTGCACAAACAAATCTCCACGCATGTCAATATTCTGAATGGGATAAATTTTATAAATATCTTGTAATTTTATTTTTGCTTTAAAATCTGCATTAATCGGGAAATTTTTCAGATTTTTTACTTCTAATTTTCCTAAAATAAAATTATCTAAGGCTTTTGCATCTATTTGACGAATTAAAATCGATGTATTTTTTAGATTTCCATCTTTATTCGTCATTTCCATATCCAAATTAATATGATCCAAAGCCGCAGGCATTTCATTCATTTTGAAATAACCGTTTTCAAGATTTGCTTTTAGATAAAATGTTGGGATTTTTTGCAATGGATTTTTTGTATTCTGAACGATAGAACCTTTCCAATTTCCTTCTAAATCAAGAATTCCTTTTGCATCAAATTGACGAAAACCCGTTGCATTTTTCATGGCTTCTAAATCAATAGTTGATTTAATTACACCTTCCGAAAACATTGTTTTCCCAGACCAATAAGTGAAATTCGTTTTTGTTGATCCATCTAAAAGTTTAAAGTCTAAATTTTCTACTTTAACTCGCATTTTATCAGGATCCAAAGCTTGTAAATCTATTGTCGAAACAAGATTTATATTTTTTATCGGTGTTGATGATTTTTTATAATTTAATAATCCATCCTCAATTTTTGCTTCAATATGAATATCCGGATTTTGATTAGTCGCAGCATTCATGATTCCTTTCATTGTAAAAAGAATTTCTGACGAACCTTCCATTTCTACGTCCTTCGCCCATTCTTGATAAGCTTCTGGAATAATTACTGGAATATATTTCAGATCATTTTTATCCGAAAAAATTTTTAAATCAAATATTTTGGTTTCATTTAGCATTAATAATGAACCTTTCAATGAAAAAGGAAAATTTCCCAATTCTAAATCATTTTCAATAAAATAAAAAGATAAATTATTCAGATCAATCTTAGAATTTATTTCACCCTTCAAAGGTAAATTTTTTACATATTTTTGATTATCAAAACTGAAATTCGCATTCTTTATTTCGGTATCAGCATCTAATGTCAATTGATTATTTGTAAAATCTATCAATCCATCATAATCAAATTGATCCAATTTAAGATAAGTTGTCGAAGATTTATCGTCGTATAAAAAATTAGAATTTGAGATTTCAAAATCATTCAAAGCTAATCCTACACTCGATTCCTCTTCTTTTTTAACTTCATCCGAAGGAACCATAATATCAAAATTATTTTTTCCTAAACTATCTACTTTAAGATTGATATTCGCATTCTTGATAAATAATTCGTTGAAAATAATTTTGTGGCTAAACAATGTTTTTACATCAACACCAAGTGCAATTTCTTTAGCAGAAATCAGATTTTCTGTTTGATATGGTGCAGAACCTTTGATTGAAGAGTCGGTAAGTGTTACCGTTAGTTTCGGAAAATGATTGAAAAATGAAATATCTAAATCTTTAAATTCTATTTCAGTCTTTACGTAATCTTTGGCTATTTCTTTTATTCCATCATTTATTTGATCCTTAAAAAAATAAGGTGAAACATATAATACCAATGCAATTCCACCCAAAGAAAATCCAGTAATTTTAAGTACTTTCATTAATTTAGAGAGAACCGTTTTCTTCTTCTTCATAATCACTTATAATTGGTTGTGCAAAGTAACTGAGATAAGTTTTTAATATAAAATAATGACGCAGCTATTTACCGCAACATTTATCATATTAATCTCAATTTTTTGCATAAAAAAAGCTAAACATTACTGCTTAGCTTTTTGTGACCTGGCTGGGGCTCGAACCCAGGACCCCAACATTAAAAGTGTTGTGCTCTACCAACTGAGCTA
>NZ_JAVXKG010000011.1:11859-87603 GCF_036647415.1 Algoriella sp. | reverse complement strand
ATCCAAAATTCACGTAACTTCGTTACTAAATTTTGGACTATCACAAATCCGACGACCGTTAGCGGTAATCTTTAAAAAAATGGAATTAATCGACACAAATATCTTATACTACAAGCATAAGAATTCTAAATATAAAATTGATATAAAAGACAAAAATATTTGCTCAATAAATGCTCTTGAATTTTTAAAGAATATAGAAAAAGTGCATACGAATTCAGCTAAATATTATATACCCGTTAATACTGGCTTAAATGTTCACTTTGGAATGTTACTTTCTAAATTCCACAAAAATCGAGCTTTTAATAAAAGATTATCAGATAGCATAACATTTGAATTCAACAATGATTTTCCAAGTTACAATCTATATAACAATATATCTGTACAACATATAATTAATAATAAAGAAAGAGAACTTTTAAAGGCTTCAATTGACTTTTTACCAAAAGAAGATTTTAAAGATATTAATTCTAAATATAATTTCTTAATAGATTATAATTTGAATTGTATTTCACTCGACCAATCAGATGTCGATTTATCAATGGAATTGTTAAGTAAATTTCTGCTGAAACATTCTCTGAAAGAAGATTTTAGAAATTGTTGGAACGATTTATTAATTGCTTCAGTAGCTGTTAATAGAAATTTGAATTTGGTTTCAAATGACAAATTACTTAATCAGTTTGTTTCATCAGAATTTGGCATTAAAGAGAAAAAAATAACAGATAAAATTACGGAATACAACTTTTCTTCAAATCTAGTAACTGAAAGAAAACACGAGAAATTTGAAAGTAAAGGTTACGTAAATAGAAGTTGGAATTATAGAATGAAAACAAAATAAGACTACCGCTAACATCAGTTTGGCAAAATGCGGGGGTTCGTAAAAAATTGAACTTCTATCCATTTATTCCGCAAAATGCTTTTCATATTGTTTTTTTCCTTAATTTAGACAATAAGAAAAAGCATTTGCTACGTTTTGGAATTATTGAACTTTCAGTTCTAAAATTCCCGCACTTCGCAAAGCCTTTTTCCGTTAGCGGCAATGCTCAAACCATCCGTAAATACAAGATTTTGTAAATAATGAAAGCATTTGATTATAATGGAACTTATGCCGATTGCTATGCATTAAATAACAATCGAAACGAAAAATTTATATTTGAATTCCTGAATCATTTCATTCCTGAAAGAAATGAAAGCACAAGTGAATATGAATATCCACAATATGAAGATGAAACAGAATTTATTTTTCAAAGTGATTATCAAATAATAAAATTCTTAATTCAAAATCCAAATGCCGAATATTCACTTTATTGGAATAATACAAGAAACGAAGACTTAAAAGGAGCAATGATTATTTTCACAACTGATAAGAAAATAATATTTGGTTTATTCTGTAATACTTTAAAAAGTAGTACTAAAATTGAAGATGAATATTACCACAAACTTAAATTATTCACTCAAAGTCAGTATGGATATATAACTTATGAACAAATTCCAGAAATGGATACAAATGAATTTATAAAAATCGCAACAAAAATATTATAAAAAACACTACAGCTAACATTGTTTTTACAAAAAAAAACGGGCTGAAAGTAAACTTTCAACCCAGATTTTTCCGCCCGCAAAAATTACTTTTATAAAAACTTCTACTTAAATTAGTTTTATAAAATGAGCAATTTACTTGAACGTACGAAATTGAACTTCATTCAAATTCTACCCGTTCTTCGCAAATACAAAACTCGTTATAGGCAAGCTTAAACCTAACTTAAACTTCAATTATGGAAATTAAATTGAAAAATGGAATTGGTAACTTGAAATTTGGAATGACTGAAAATGAAATTATTAAAATATTAGGAAAACCAAATAAAAGGTTTGTAGACGAAGATGATGATAATCAAATAATTTCTGAATGTAATGATAAGAAATTAAGGTTAACATTTTATAAAAATTTTGAAAATAGATTAGGTTACTTAAGAACCAAAAATGAGAATTTAACTTTTAACCAGAATAAAATTATTGGACAAAAAACTGCAGTAGTTAAAAATTATTTTAAAAATGAAATAATTAATTGGAAAATTACTGAATATCATTTTTTTGTTGATTATTTTAACGAAAATTACTGGCTAAGCCTACATTCAGAATTTGCAAACATTGTAAATTTCGAAATGGGTGTTCCCTTCAATGAAAACGAAGAATATGATTGGCCAGAATTAAGCCTGCCTATAACAAGGGTTTGGCGCAATGGCGGGTGAAGTGCTTCATTGAAGTTTCGGCTTTTTATTCCGCAAAAAGCCAATTACATTGACTTTTTTCTTAAATTTACTCAAGTAATTGGCTTTTGCTTACTGTTTCGCTAAGCCCCGAAACATTAGCTATAATCTTATGAAAATAATCGTACCAATAATAGTTTTAATATTTTTTTCGCTGACAAATTGTAAAATAAAAAATATACTTCAAAACAAATCTGAATATGAACCCATTGCTGGAGTTTCAATTCCAATGGAAAAGGAAGAAATAAAATATTGGGACTCATTATGCAATACTGAAACAAAAAGAGCTGAAATTGATATTAGAAAAAATAAATTAGTTTACACTCATTTATTTGGAATGGTGGAAAATTATAGTAGTAACCTTGAAATGGATTCACTACTCGCTAAAAAATTCATTGCTACAGAAGAAAATGGATATTACTGTACCATTCCTTGGGAAAAACAGAATTGTTACGGAAAAAAAATGGAAAATGAAATTGCTTTGAGACATGGAATTAAGTTCATTGATTCCTTAAGACAAGTTGCGGAAAATATTTACGTTTCAAAACATAGAAATGATATTTTTAAATTTGAAGATTGTGATATGACATCAAGGTATTATGGCACAGATGACTATTCAGAATTTTTTGACAACTATAGAAAAGATTTTTTTAAAGGTTTTAAATATCCTGAAGAATTCAAATACAAAGGTGAAAAATATTATTCGTACTCAAATGCTGATTTTATACTGCACAAAGATGAAAGCATCTCTAATTTAGAAATAAGCTCAACTTTTCAAAATAAGAAAAATGAAAAATTCCGAAAAGAAATTGAAAAGCAAATTGAAAATTTCGTTAGAAAAGCAAAATGGAAACCTGCAACAGCTCGTGGAACTATCGTAAATAGTGAAATGAGTTTAACTTTTCATTACAAATAAAAAAACTACAGCTAACATTGTATTTACAAAAAAGATGACAAACAAAAGAAAAAGAAACAACTCTGAATCAAAATTAACATTCCATAAATTAGATTGGCTAGAATATTTAACAATTGGTTTAGCGTTATGGTTTATGTTTTATCCTCATCCATATAAAATCCTCTTCACTATTCTATTAATCATTCCAATCTTCGGAATAATTTTAAATGGAATTAATGGAAGACCAAGTATTGCTAGTTTAGTAGAAATAACGAAAGAAAATAATAAATCTAAAAAATATGATGTAGCAGATTTTATTGATGTTGCTGCTTGGATAATATTATTAAGAGTAATTTTAGATTATGAGTTTGAAAACTTCTACAGTTTAATTATTCCAGGTATTTTAGGATTTATAATAATTATTATTCTTTTATTAACAACACACAAAATCATTGAAAAAACAAATAAAAATAAAACTTGGATTTATCTTTCTCTTACTTTTAATATCTTCATTTATAGTTTTGCGGGAGTATATGGGATAAACTGTATATATGATGATTCTGATCCAAAAGTATATGACGTAAAAGTGTTAGATAAAAGTATATCAAAAGGAAGAAGATCGACAACTTATAATCTGAAAATTCAGCCTTGGGGACATCATTATGACAGTGAAAATATTTCTGTTTCTAAAGAACAATTTGATGAAACATTTGTAGGAGAAACAGTGAAAATTGATCTGAAACAAGGACTCTTTAACATTCCTTGGTATTATGTTGAATAAAAACGTCACATAACATAGGTTTTGCAAAATGCAGGGTTTAGTGCAAAGTTCAACTTCTACTCTATTTATTCCGCAAAATGCTTTTCATATTATTTTTTCTTAACTTAGTTTCATTGAAAAAGTTTTGTGCTTCAATTGCCCCACCATTGTAAAGCCCCGAAACGTCATGTGCCACTTTATAAAAACCGAAAACTTAATGACAATTTCAACTAACATATTAAACGTAAATCGACAGAAACTTCTGAATGCATTTCCGACAGAATTAAAGCAAGATGTTGAAATTGTTGTGAATTTTTTGCTTGATAAGAACTTTGACATACATCCAACAGTTGTGCAAGAAGTAATTTTGAATGGACAAAAATTAATAATACCAGGACGAGTTTATTTTGACAATCTGAGTGATACAACAGGAAATAATTTGACACTCAAGCAACAAACTATTCTAAACTGTATTTATTTAAGACATCATAATGGTTTTGTTAGACAAAAACGATTAGAAAAATTAGTTGATAATATAGAAGATTATTTTGTAATTCCTTATATTTTTCAGCTTTTAGGAGAGTATGTTATAGAAATTTTAGAAGTTGTTGACAAACATATTAATGACAAGACAATTAATAATTATTTGAAATTTTTTATTGAAAATCCTAAATACAGACAACAAACAGAAAGTCGAATGATAAGTTACTGGAACGTATATTATAGACGAACAAAACACAAAAAATTGAATGACTACATTGGACGACAAATATTCAACCGAATAAAAAAAGCGAACACCTAACAAGAGGTTTGCAATAGTAGGCTAACAAACAAAGGCTCAACAATTGTTCTTCAATTCAAGTTTTGTGCTTCTTTTATCCGTCTTCGTCAAGCTTGGAAACATTAGCTAAAAACAGAAATCAATCTTACACCGAAACCTAATACATGAAAAGAAAACCTTTAGAAATTATAGCATTCGTTATTTTATTTATTCCATTGCTTATTTATCCGTTTATTATATTTGCTAATATCATGTCATTTGCAGGTCATAAATCGCCCAATACGCCCATTAGTACACTAATTATCTTATATTCATTTATGATTATTACCACATTATACCCAATATCCTACTTTTTGAGTTTGATCGTCTATATAAATAAGAAAAAACCAGCTTTAATTTTTATTCCATTTATTCATTTGCTACTTTCCATTATCTTTTTCATTTTATGGTCAAATACAGGAAGTTAAATTATCATATAAATACTAAGTTTATAAACCGAAATCACTTTTCTAATAATAAACTAATCAGATAATCTCTAAAAAATAGTGATGATAAAAAAATACAATAGGTTTGCAATGCAGACCTATTTTTATTTAGCGCGGTTACATCTTATAAAAACTAAATATCATGACTTAAAAACATCAAACTATAAATTGCGTGAATTTTCACACGAATCATTAGCGTTAAATAGTTTAACACTCACGTTTTGATAAACTTAACAACTATGTAAAAGAAAAAAATAGATATTCGTAGAAGCTTTGATTAAACTATGAAAAAACTATTTTACCTATTTACACTTTTTACAATTGTAGTTAATGCCCAAATTGTCAACCTAAAAATTATTGATTTATCAGATAATTTACCTCTTGATGATGCAGATATTTATTTCAGAAATTCAACAAAAAATTTCGTTTCAGACATGGAAGGAAAAACGATAGTTGATTTGAGTAATGTTGCGCAAACAGATGAATTGATTGTATCGAAAAAAGACTATCAAAATACAACGATTAAAGTTTCTGATTTAAAATCTGAAATGAACATTAAACTTGAAAAAGTAAACGAAATTGAACTGAAAGAAGTATTTGTAACCAACTTAAAAGCCGAAGATATTTTAAAAAAAGTAATAGAGAATTATGCTAAAAACTTCAACACAGAAGAACATTATTACAAAATAAATTTTATGCGTGAAGCTGTTATAGATTCCGTTAACAGAGATTTGATTAATGTCGATTTACAGTTTAGATTTAAGAAAGATCAAGTGAAAATACATTCGAATAATGTTGTTAATGAAAGAATTATTGGAGAAGGTTCAAAATTGAATAGCTCATATAGTATGTTTCAGTATTTTAAAAATATTTCTCTTTTAGAAGTTACGAAAAGTATGTTAAATAGATTTGGTGAAAAATATTACGATGAAGAATATGTTCAAATTTCTAAATATGCTGATAAATACATGTATGAGATTGAATTTAGCAATCAGCAATCAAAAGTGAAGAATTGGTTTTTAATCGATAAAGAAACTTTTGCGATTGTAGAACATCAATCAAAAATGGAAAATGTAGAATATAAAAAAAGTAATGATATTGTAGTTTATTATGATCAGATTTATAAATATAGACCTTTTCAAGGAAAATGGATATTAAAAGAAACTTCATCAACATCCAGCACAATTTATTTAGATAATGAAAAAATTAAACATGTATTTGATGTAAAAGTAAACCTCGAAGTAAAAGATTTCAACTCTCAACCTTTCCCAGAATTCAAGAAGTCTGTCAATGAAAAAATGGATATAAGAAGAAGTTTTAATTAAATATAATAACAAAAAAATGAGAAATATCGTAATAGCAATCATATTGTTTTTAACAATTAATCTTTCGGCACAAGCAAAAAAAGAAAGTATACGCGCAACCTACAAAGCAGAATTTATTTTTGATTATGAACAATCAAAAGACATGTTTCCGAAAGATGTTCAACCTGTTTTCAAAAAAGCCATAGATAGAGGTGTTTTTGTTGATTTCATTTTAGAAAGTAACAACGAATTATCCATTTTCAAAGCAGATATTAAGCTTAATAATGCGCAAGATGAAGCAGATATGATTGTGCAAGAAGTTTTAAAATCTGAACAAAATCCGTTGTACAAAGATTTTTCTAAAAATGAATATATAAACAATTTGACATCAACGTAAAAACATATTTAGTAAAAGATAATTTACCAGATTTTCATTGGAAATTAACAAAAGAAAAATCGGTAATTAATGGCTACAATGCTGTAAAAGCTATTGGTACAGATGAACAAGGAAATGAATTTTCGGCTTGGTATTCTACAGATATAAAATACAAAGATGGACCTCATAATTTTGCAAATTTACCAGGATTAATCTTACAAGCAGAAGTAATTACGCCATATTTCAAAACAATTTTCAAAATAAATCATCTCGAAATTCTAAAAGAAAATCTTAAAATAAGTTTACCAACTAAAGGTAAAATTGTCACTTTTCAGGAAATGAGAAAAGAATTGAACGAGGCTAATAAACCAGTCAATGAAGGAGTTGAAAAATAACAATGATTCATCTTTTTTTTTGTTTTCTTTAATAATTAATAATAAAATTTAAGATTAATTTCACTTTTCGCATGTAACTTTTTGTATAGCTGTGCGTCTTATTTGTAAATAACCCAATAGAATGAAGAAAATTTTCCTCCCTATATTCTGTTGCGTGGCTTTACAAGTTTACGCACAACAAGAAGTAAAAGGAACTATAAACTACTCCAACCAAACACCTGTTGCATTAGCTGATGTAATCATAATGAATGGTGAAAAAATTGTAGACGAAGTGTCTACAGATGAGAATGGGCATTATTCAACAACACTAGAAGAAGGTAATTACACAATCCGTGTAGAAGAAGCTGGTAAAATATTGCACACACAACAAATTATTGTTCAGAATAACCAAGAAATAGGAGTAATTATTGTTCCGAAAACCGATAATGTTGATCTAAAAGAAGCTGTTGTAACAAGTCAAAAAAAGCTAATTGAAAAGAAAGTTGATCGATTAGTTTTTAATGTCGATATGGCCGAAGGTGCAAAAGGAGGAAATGCTTTAGATGCACTAAAATTAGCTCCAAGAATAAAAGTTGACGAAAGTACAGATGCAATTTCTATTATCGGAAAAGGCTCTATTACTGTAATGATTAACGACCGATTGATGCAAATGGATGCTTCACAATTGGCAAATTATCTGAAAACAATTAGAACAGAAGATATCGATAAAATTGAAGTGATTACAAATCCTCCTGCAAAATATGATGCAACTGGAAATAGTGGAATTGTAAACATTGTATTGAAAAATGCAAAACAAGAAAGCCTTAATGGATCTGTATCTACATCTTATAACAAGCAAAAATATGGTGGTTATAATCTTAACGGAAGTGTCAATTTCCGAAAAGGAAAATGGACTTTAATTTCTAATATCTATAATGGAAATGGATCTTGGTACAATGAAAATCGTGAAAAAAGACTTTACGAAAATGAACATTGGCTGAAAAATGGTTTTAATAAAAATGATAATGATTACGTTGGTGGAAAAATTGGTGTTGACTATGAAATCAATGATAAATTAATTACTGGTTTCAATCTTGATATCGGCGATGGTGGTGGAAATTATGACAGTAAAAATGTAACAAGTGTTTTTAATGTTCCTCAAAATAAAATAGAAAAATATATTACAACCGATAGAAATGGTTCTAGTTGGAGTTGGAATTATATTGGTTTTAATTATCATATTATCAAAAAATTCTCAACTGAAGGTAAAAAATTAACTTTCGATTTTGATTATTCAAACAATGGTGGTGATGAAGTTTCAAAAGCTTTAAGCAACGAATTTGATCCAAATTGGAATGAAATTGATGGAAAATATCAAGATAATAATGCAAAAGTAAAAAGATCTTCAAATCGATATAATTTGAGTATCGATATGGAGCAACCTATTAAGGAATGGAAAATGAATTATGGAACACGTCTACGATGGGCACAAGACCAAACCGATAATTTACGCACAAATAAAACAACACTAACCGAGCCTTTAACACAAAATAAATACCAGTACAATGAAAATGTATATGCGTTGTATTATTCTGTTGAGAGAAAATTAGGCGAAAAATGGACTGCAAAAGCTGGTTTAAGATATGAGCATGCAGAAGTAGAAGGTTTAATGAAATCGGATAATTTCGAATATTCAAAAAAGTTTGATGGCTTATATCCTACTGCTTATTTGATGTATCAAGCTTCGGAAAATCATTCATTTACCTTAAATTACTCTCGTCGCGTAGATCGTCCATTTATTTGGTACCTAAATCCATTAGAGATTAAAGAAAATGATTATAATATCTCTACAGGAAACCCCAATTTATCACCTTCCAATTCGAGTAATTTCGAATTAGAATATGCGTACAAAGACATCAGTATAACGAGCCTTTATTATCGTTTAGCTAATGATATTTTCGAACAAGTTAATCTTATCGATCCTGATACAAAAATATCTACATCAAAACCATACAATTTAGGTAAAACATACAGTTTTGGTGTAAGCGAGAACTTGAATGTAAAACCTACAAAATGGTGGAAATTAAATGTTGCTGCAGATGTTTTTTACCGTAAAACAACTAGTATAATTCCTGAGATAGAAGATCTTGATGGACTAAATAGTGAGTTTCGTATTACAAATAATTTAGATTTGAATAAGAAAAAAACACTCTTTGCTAATTATTCGTTCAACTATTACACTAAAAGTATTGAAAACTTAACAACTGTAACAGATTTTATGCGACATAATGCAGGATTACGCGCCATGATTTTCAATAAAAAACTTCAATTATCATTGAATGTAAATAATATTTTCGCAAATAAAAATCCAATATATTCATCTGTTTCAAATAAAGTTTTTAATCAAAATGAATATACAGCTTATCGACAATTTCGTTTCGGAATTACCTATAATTTCGGAAAACAATTCAATATCGAACGTTCTAAATCTAACCAAGAACAAAGCGGTGGAAAAGGTTAAAATTTATTCCTGAAAAAAAACCTGAACATTGATTTGTTCAGGTTTTTATATTTTTTACTAAAAATTAAATCTTAAATAGAATAATTTCTGTTTCCGAAAATAGAACTTCCAATGCGAACCATCGTACTTCCCTCCTCTATTGCAAGCTGGTAATCTCCAGACATTCCCATAGATAAAACAGAAATATTAGTGTTATTTTTTTTCACTTCATCAAAGTTAGATTTCAGTGTTTTAAATTCATTTCTGATTTGATTTTCATCATCTGTAAATGTTGCCATTCCCATCAATCCAACAACACGAATATTTGGTAAATCTTGAATTTCTTCTTGCAATATTTGTTGAATTTCTTCTTTATCCAAACCAAATTTCGTTTCCTCATCTGCAATAAATTGTTGTAATAAAACATCTATCACACGGTTATTTTTTTCGGCTTGTTTATTTATTTCTTTCAACAATTTTAGACTATCAACACCATGAATCAAATGCACAAAACTTGCCATATATTTCACCTTATTGGTTTGTACATGACCTATCATATGCCAACGAATATCCTTTGGTAGGACTTCGTATTTATCACTCATTTCTTGTATTTTATTTTCTCCAAAATCTCGCATTCCCGCATCATAAGCTTCTTGCAAATCTTCTACAGGTTTAGTTTTAGAAACTGCAACAAGCGTTACATGTGAAGGAATTGTTGCTTCAATTCTTTTTAAATTATTTTGAATACTCATTATTTTTTTATTCTTTCAAATCAAAAATTGGAAATCCGCTCAAAGGTTTTGGTTCTATATAAGTACTTTTTGGAGGCATTTTAAGCCCTAAATCAGCTATTAATTGTAAATCTTTAACATTTACTGGATAGAAAGCAAAAGCTGCAACATAATCATTGTTATCAACTTTATTTTTCAATGCTTCTACACCAGATTTGTCACGCGTACCATATTCATAATGAACGCGTTTATCTTTTTTAGTATCTTTTATCTCTAAAATATTTTTCAGAATACTTTCTTCAAAAATATAGGTATCAAGTTCGCTCAAACCTTTTGTTGTAAGTAAACTATTCTTTACAAAAAGACTGTAAAATTCTCCATCTAAATACATCACAATATGATGTTTTTTAGTTGGAATAATTATTTCACTTCCTTTCGGAAAAATTTCAAATGATTCTTCCAAAGCTTGTAAAAATTCTTTTGAAGATAAACCGTTCAAATCTTTAATTAATCGATTATAATCATTTATAATCAAATCGTCATTGGTAACTAAAAGTGCTAAAGTATAATTAAATGCTTCATTTCCATAAACTTCATCTTCAGAATTCTTGCGTGCATGTTTTGTATATCGCTCAGAACTTTCCATACGATGATGTCCATCTGCAATATATAATTCTTCTAACCTTTCAATAGAATCTTTTATTTGCTTAATATTAAGCCTATTATCTACACGCCATAATGAGTGTTGCGTACCATTTTCTTCCGAAAATTTCAGAATTGGTTTACGCTTCATTTCCGTATCAATTAACAAATCAACACGTTGAACTCTGTTATACGTTAATAAAATTGGTTCTGCATGAAAATGACTTTCTTTCAAATAATCTGCAAATAAATTTACACGACGCTCTAAAGTTTCTTCATGACGTTTTATTTTATTTTCTTTGTAATCATCTATATCAACTAAACCCAACAATCCTTTTGTTACACGACCATCTGGCTGTGAAACTTGATAAATATAGAAAGATGATTTGTCTTGAACTAAGACTTTTCTTGAAATAAAATCATCAAAATTCTTTCTTACTTTACTAAATTTTTCTTTAGAATCTTCTATCGTATCGTCCCAAGTTGGCAATATAATATGCAAAAAAGTATCATCTTTAGATTTTAAAGTTTGATCTAACTCCTCTTTCGTATATTGATTTATAGCAAGAGTTACAAAACTCTGCGAAGTTTCTTCTGTAGGACGAATTCCTTTAAATGGTTTAAATTGAGGCATTTTAATAGTTTTATTTAAGAAAAATTGATTAGTTGTATAGAATTAACCATAAATCTCGATGATTTGTGCGGCTAATTCTGTTCCAATTCGGTCTTGCGCTTCATTTGTAGAACCTGCAATATGTGGCGACAAAGATAAAGCTTCATTCATTAATAATCCCATTTCTGGTGTTGGTTCATTCTCAAAAACATCTAAAGCTGCACCAGCAACTTTACCATCTTCTATCGCATCAACCAATGCTTTTTCATCGATAACACCTCCACGAGCAGTATTAACCACTACAACACCATCTTTCATCTTCGCAAATTCTTTTTCTCCTAAAATATATCCATCTTGCGAAGGAACGTGTAATGTGATGAAATCTGCTTTAGAAATTACTTCATCAAAACTAACAGATGTTATGGTAAATGTTACTTTTTGACCATCAAAAAATTCTAATTCAATATCGCGTGTCGCAGGAAATTTATCATAAACTAAAATATTCATTCCCAAACCGATTGCTTCACGAATTACTTCTACACCAATTCGTCCGAAACCAATTACACCCATAGTTTTCCCTCTTAATTCGATTGCTTTTGCATAGGCTTTTTTCAATCCATTGAAGTTAGAATCTCCCTCTAAAGGCATATTGCGATTTGATTGATGCAAATTACGAACGATAGAAAAAATATGTGCAATTACAAACTCTGCCACAGATTGTGATGAAGATGCTGGAGTATTAATGACTTGAATACCTTTTTCGCGGGCATAATCTACATCGATATTATCCATACCAACACCTCCACGACCAATAATTTTAAGATTAGTTGCATCTATCAATGGTTGGCGAACTTTGGTTGCAGAACGCACCAAAAGGACTTCTATTCCTTTGTCGTTAATATAATTTTCTAATTGTTCTTGTGCTACGTGAGCAGTTATTACTTCGAAACCTTTTGCTTCTAAAGCTTCTTGTCCTGCTTTAGAAATTCCGTCGTTTGCTAATATTTTCATGTTTATAATAGTAATTAGTAAAAAGTAATTAGTAATTAGTTAGCTCTAAGGACTAAAATCTAATTACTAACTACTCTATATATTTTTATCCAAATTTTTGTTCAAATTGTTTCATTACGTCTACCAAAACTTGTACAGACTCTAATGGTAAAGCATTGTACATAGAAGCGCGGTAACCACCAACGTCGCGATGTCCTGTTAAAGAATCTACACCAGCTTGTTTTAATAAAACTTCAAATTCTGCTTTTAAATCTTCGTTATTTAATACAAATGTTGCATTCATTTGCGACCTATCTTCTATGTTTGCAGTTCCTGTAAACAAACCATTACGGTCTATTTCAGCGTACATTGTATCTGCCTTTGTTGTATTTATTTTTGCAATTGCATCTACTCCACCTTGCTCTTTCAACCATTGTAAATTTAGCATTACACCGTAAATTGCAATAACTGGCCAAGTATTGAAAGATGATTCATTCTTAATATGTGTTGCGTAGTTCAAATAATCAGGAATATTACGACCTGTTTTTCCTAAAATATCTTTCTGAACAATTGCCATTGTAGAACCAGCTGGTCCCATATTTTTCTGAGCTCCGGCATAAATCACTCCAAATTTAGAAACATCAACTTTACGAGATAATATGTCAGATGACATATCGCAAACCGTTGGTACTGGAGAGTCTGGAAACTCTTTCATTTGTGTACCAAAAATTGTATTGTTTGATGTGCAATGAAAATAATCTACGTCAGTTGGAATTGTATATCCTTTTGGAATGTATGAATAATTTTTGTCCTGAGATGAAGCAATTAATTCAATTTCTCCGAAACGTTTTGCCTCTTTTATCGCATTTTCAGCCCATTTACCCGTCTGTGTATATGCTGCTTTTCCTCCTTCTTTCAATAAATTGTATGCAACAATTGGAAATTGTAATGAAGCACCACCTTGCATAAAAATGACATCGTGAGTTTCGGGAACATTCATTAACTCTTTTACTAAAGCTCTTGCTGTATCAATCACTTCTACAGCATCTTTACGACGATGAGAAATTTCTAAGATTGATGTTCCAGAATTGTTAAAATCTAAAATAGCTTCTGCCATTTTATCGAAAACAACCTGTGGTAAAATACATGGTCCTGCGCTAAAATTGTGAATTTTCATAATGATTTGTTGTGTGTTGTGTTTGTTTTTACTGTAACAAATATACTAAATCAAATGCTCAAATAAAGAGATTAAATGATTGACTTTTTAACAGACTACAAACAAAAAACCCCAAACAGAATTTGTTTAGGGTTTTCATATAATTTTATAAAATATTATTTTAGTATTGAATGAAATCAACATTCATTTCTTCTGCTTTTCTTTTATAATAACCATCTGCCAATTTTTCTTTAATTTCAGCAAATGAGTTTAATGTATATTCGATGTGCTCATCTTCGTGAGCTGCTGTAGGAATAATACGGAAAATAATCATTCCTTTTGGAATTACAGGATAAATTACAACAGAAACAAAAATACCGTATTCTTCACGCATTTCTTTTGCTAAAATAGTTGCTTCAATAGTAGATCCTTGTAAAACAATTGGCGTAACACATGTATTAGAACCTCCAATATCAAAACCACGCTCTTGTAAACCTGTTTGAATTTTTTCTACATTTTTCCATAACTTGTCTTTAAGTTCTGGATGATTTCTTAATAATTCAAGACGTTTTAAACCTCCGATTACCATTGGCATTGTCAAAGATTTAGCAAATACTTGAGAACGTAAGTTATATTTCAAAATACGAATAATATCTTTGTTTCCTGCGATAAAAGCACCAAAACCAGCCATAGATTTAGCAAAAGTAGAGAAATAAATATCAATTGCATCTTGACATTCTTGCTCTTCTCCAGCTCCAGCTCCAGTTTTACCTAAAGTACCAAAACCGTGTGCATCATCTACTAATAAACGGAATTTGTATTCGTCTTTGAAAGCCGCAATCTCTTTCAAGATTCCTTGTTTACCTGTCATTCCGAAAACACCTTCAGTTATTACTAAAACACCACCTCCTTGTCTGTCAGCAATTTTACGCGCACGAATAATTGTTTTTTCAAAACTTTCGATGTTATTGTGTTGATAGATAAAACGTTTACCAAAATGTAAACGTACACCATCTACGATACAAGCATGACATTCAGCATCATATACGATTACATCGTTTTTAGAAACTAATGCATCAATTGTAGATACCATACCTTGGTATCCAAAATTTAATAAATAAGATGATTCTTTTTGAACAAAATCAGCCAATTCTTGCTCTAATTGTGCATGAAAATCTGTTTGTCCAGACATTGCACGAGCTCCCATTGGATAAGCCATACCGTATTCTGCAGCTGCATCAGCATCTGCTTTACGAACTTCTGGGTGATTAGCTAAACCTAGATAGTTATTAATTGACCAAGTAATAACTTTTTTACCTTGAAATTCCATTACTGGACCTATTTCTCCTTTTAATTGAGGAAAAACATAATATCCTTCACCGTAATCAGCAAATTGACCTAATGGTCCAGGGTTTTGTTTTAAACGTTCAAAAATGTCCATTTTATTTTGTTTATTTTTTTATTAATTGAAAAAAAGTAGAAAGATGAAATAATACTTTCATCACTCTACTTTATTACTATTTTTTTACAAATATAATCATTATTATTATACGCGCTCTACAGTAGCTCTTGACTCTAAGCCATTTAACCTACTATTCGTAAAGCCTTGTTCTACCATCCAATCATCGCTAAAGACTTTTGTCATATAACGTGATCCGTGATCAGGGAACAAAATAACTGCTAAAGAATTTTCGTCAAATTCTCCTTGCTCAGCTAGTTGTCTGTATGCTTGTGTAGCAGCACCAGAAGTATATCCCGCCATAATTCCTTCTTTCAAAGCAATTTCTCTTGTACGGTAAGCCGCTTCTTCGTCTGTTACTTTTACAAATTTATCAACCATACTAAAATCTAAAGCGCCAGGAACTAAATTTTTTCCCATTCCTTCGATTCTGTAAGGATAAATTTCATTTGGATCTACTTCTCCCGTTTCATGGTAAGATTTTAAGATTGATCCGTATGCATCAACTCCAATGATTTTTACATCTGGGTTTAATTCTTTAATAAAACGTGCACTACCTGTCAAAGTTCCTCCTGTACCTGTACAACCGATTAAGTGTGTTATTTTACCTTCCGTTTGATTCCAGATTTCAGGACCTGTTGTTAAATAGTGAGCTTCTGTATTCCCTTGATTAAAATATTGATTAATATATAGAGAATTAGGTGTTTCGGCAGCAATACGCTTTGCAACTTCGTAGTATGATCTAGGATCATCTGCGGCTACATTAGCAGGACACAAAAATACTTTTGCTCCCATTGCTTTCAAAAACGAGATTTTCTCAGCTTTAGTTTTATCCGATACCGCTAAGATACATTTATAACCTTTTACGATAGCAACCATTGCCACAGCAAATCCAGTATTACCCGATGTTGTTTCTACAATTGTAGCACCTGGTTGTAACAAACCTTTTTCTTCAGCCTCTTCTATAATATGTAAAGCTATTCTGTCTTTTGTTGAGTGTCCAGGATTGTAACACTCTAACTTTGCATAAACTTCGCCCGGAATGTCTTGGTTAATTCTGTTTAATTGAACTAATGGAGTTTCTCCAATTAACTCTAAAACGTTTTTATATTTACCAGTCATTTCACAAATATTCTTTTCTAACAAAAAGCAAAATTAAGGATTTTTTAATTAATTGTTAAAAGATTAACGTATTAAATTAATCATATTGCAATATTTTTAAAAAATCATCATCAATTTCACGTTGTTAAATTACTTATTATTTAAATTAAAAATATGTTCTAAGATCTTTTTATCAGTAGCTGTTAAATCTACTTTTCTTCTCTCCATCATCTTTTCTGCTGCTTCACAAGCGCGATCAAAACTAAAAATTGGTGCATCAGAATTCCCACCCCAACTGTAGTGTTTTATCAAGTTTGGAGGAAACCCAGATTGAAAAACGTTGGCACAAACTCCAACAACCGTACCAGTATTAAATTGTGTATTAATTGCAGATTTGGCATAATCTCCCATTATCAAACCACAAAATTGTAAACCAGTTTTCACAAATCTACTTTCTTTGTAGCTCCATAATTTTACTTCTGCATAATTATTTTTTAGGTTAGAATTATTTGTATCTGCACCTAAATTACACCATTCACCAATTACTGCATTTCCTAAAAATCCGTCGTGTCCTTTGTTAGAATAAGCCATTAAGATTGCATTATTCAATTCACCACCAACTTTACAATATGGTCCAATTGTACAACCTGAATAAATTTTTGCTCCCATGTTAATTTTACCATGTTCGCATAAAGCTAAACCTCCTCTAATCATAGATCCTTCCATTATTTCTGCATCTTTACCAATATAAATTGGACCTTCGGAAGCATTAAGAATGGCAAATTCTACTTTTGCACCTTCTTCTAAAAATATTTTTTCTGGATGTAAAACTCGGTTAGTTGATGATATTGGCTGAGATGTTTTTCCTGCTGTTAATAATTCAAAATCAAATTCGATTGCTTGAAAATTATAGGTAAACAAATCCCAAGAATTTTTTATATGAATTAATTCTTCTTCAAAAAGAACCAAATCATTAGTAATTATTGGCTCATTATCTACTGTTTTTACCGCAACCAATTTGTCATTATATACAATTGATTGCCCAATAGCTAATGATTCTATAGTTTCAACTAATTTCTTTGAAGGAAAAAATGAGGGATTGATAAATATATTTTCTGATTGAATACTAATTGGAAATTTTTCCGCTAAATAAGGTACCGTCTCGTAAGAAATAGTCGTTTTTAACAATTTTTCCCAACGTTCGATAAAAGTTAAAACACCCATTCGTAATGAAGCCACTGGCTTTGTAAACGTAAGTGGTAAAAGGTTTTCCCTTTCCTCACCATCAAAAAGAACTATATTCATCTTTTAAGAATTTGTGCAAATTTAGAAAATTAAATTTTATAAGCCCTAAAATAGGGTTATATTATCTTATTTCCATAGCCTAAAATAAATCATTCAAAATATTTGGTCTGTATCAAAAGGTGTGCGTAATTTTAGGCACATTTTAATAAAATATTTCTACTTTGAAATCAGCTCCAATTCATTTCGGGTCAATCGCCTACATTTTAGACGATTACCTTGCTAATAATTCATTTTCGACTATCTTTTTTTTAGTAGACGAAAACACGCATATTCACTGTTTACCTCTACTATTAGCAGATTTAGACAATCTTTCTGCGTATGAAATCTTGGAAATTGACTCAGGCGAAGACAATAAAAACATTGATACGGTAACTAATCTTTGGCTTGCTTTGAGTGATTTGGGTGCTGATCGACACGCATTAGTTATAAATGTTGGTGGTGGCGTTTTGACAGATATGGGAGGTTTTATGGCTTCAACTTTTAAACGTGGTATTAAATTCATCAATATTCCCACAACTTTATTATCTATGGTTGACGCGTCTGCTGGTGGTAAAAACGGAATTGATTTAGAAGGAATGAAAAATATGGTTGGTACATTTAATCAACCAGAAATGGTTTTGGTTGATCCAAAATTTTTATTAACCTTAGAACAGCGTCAAGTAAAATCTGGTCTAGCAGAAATGCTAAAACATGGTTTAATCAAAAATCGTGATCATTGGGATAATTTAGTACAATTACCTTCTCATGATGCAGAAGCATTGGCGCCATTTATTATGGATTCTATTCATCTAAAAGAAAATGTGGTAGAAAATGATCCGTATGAAAAAGGTGAACGTAAAATATTAAATTTTGGTCATACAATTGGTCATGCAATAGAAAGTGAGTCATTAGAAACTGATTTTCCTCTTTTACATGGTGAAGCAATTGTTATCGGAATGATTATCGAAACTTTTTTGAGTTACGAACAAGAATTAATTTCGAAAGCCGATGTAGAAGAAGTTTGTGAAAGTTTTGCCTCTATGTATGTTTTAAATACAATTGATATGCAAATTTTCCCTAACTTAATGCAATGGATGAAACACGACAAAAAGAACCAAAATAATTCGATCAACTTTAGCTTAATCAATAAAATTGGATCATGTCGTTATGATGTAGTTTGCACCGAAGAAGAGATTAGACAAGCTTTTGATAAATATAACCAATGGATTGGGTAACAAGAAAGTGTTCATTTTTAATAAATATTGTGATTATGAGTTTTTTTCTTAACTCTTGTACATCACTTTTTAAAAAAGATGAACCTATAAAAGTAACAACAAATACAATTACAATGGATAATAACCCTAAGTTTAACGTAAACAAAAGTGACGAAGAATGGCAAAAAGAACTTTCTCCAGAACAATATTATGTGATGCGAGAAGCGGGAACAGAACGCCCATTTACAGGAAAATTTAACATGCATTTCGAAGATGGTGTTTATACTTGCGGCGCTTGTGGCGAAGAATTATTTACATCTTCATCAAAATTTGATGGACATTGTGGTTGGCCAAGTTTTGACAAAGAAATTGTAGAAGGTAAAATTGTAGAACACGTAGATACTTCACACGGAATGAAGCGTACAGAAATTCTTTGTGGAAACTGCGGAAGTCATTTAGGACACGTTTTCGACGATGGACCAACAGAAACTGGTTTACGTTATTGTGTGAACTCTTTATCATTAGATTTTAAACCAGAAGAAAAATAATCACAAGCTGTTTTATAACAGCTTTTTTTAGCATTCAGAAATAAATCTGAATAATTAATTTTAATAAAAAATAATATGAAAATCCTTCGATATCTTATCATTCTTATCCTTCTACTATTAATTTACAACGGTACATACAATTATAATTTAATGGTTAATTTTAGTACTACAGATCGCCCTGTTAACCCATTACGTTATGCTTTTTTTGGATTTTATTTTGTTTTGATTTTAATTAATCTTATCCAATTTATTCGAGGAAAATTCAATTATGGATCTTTCAAAAAAATGTTTTATTACTTGATTTTTGCAGGATATTTAGCATGTATTTTCATGTTCAAATACAATGATTATCACATTCCAGGATTACCGCTTTTAGGTTATTTCACTCTTGTAGGAATTACAATTTTCATGTTGAGTTTGATGCTTAAAAACAAACCAGCTTATAAAAGAGTTGAGAAAAAATAACATTTCATAAAATTAAAAAGTCGCTAATTAGCGACTTTTTTTTATCTTAATATCTTCTAATCCTATGGTGTAGAAACAGAAGCTTGTTGTACTTTTCCATTAAAATATTTCCAACCATTCAATCCAAAATCAACTAAATATTCAGCAATTTCATTTGGTTGTGTTGGTGCAATATAACCAGGAAACGCCTCTTCTAACATTTCTGTTTGTACGGCTCCTAAAGCAACTGCGTTAATTCTTGGTCCATTTTCTTTCAATTCTTCCGCCAACAATTCTGTTAAATTAACTGTCGCAGATTTTGATGAAGAGTAAACCGATAATCCAGGAAATTTTACTGATCCTTGTACCGCTCCCATTGTCGAAATATTAACAACATGTGAAGTTATATCAAATTTCGGCATCAAAAGTTGTATCAATCTATATGGTGCCATAAAATTTACTTGCCAAGAATTTAGTAAATCCTCTTGTAACATTTCCTCAAACGGTTTATTAATACACAAACCAGCATTATTGTACAATATATCTACTTTTTCCCAAGATTTTACTTCTTCTAATACTTTTGTAATCTCATCAAAATTTGATAAATCAATTCCTAAATATGAAAACTGGTTTTCTTTAGCAAAAGCTTCCAACTCCATCAATCTCTCTACATTACGAGAAATTGTCAATACACGGTTTCCTAATTGCAAATGTTGTTTTGCTAATTCAAAACCAATTCCTCTACTCGCTCCTGTTATAATTATATTTTTCATTTTGCTGTATAAAGTTTATAATTGCTTGTATATTTTCAAAATTTTGATTGTCAAAGATGATATTATTTTCTGTTATTTCGATATGATTTTCAGCATTATTTTCAACAGAAATTCCATTACGGATTAGTGCATTTTTTACCCAATATGCTAATTCAGAATTACCTTTAACATTAATTGATTTTATATGTTTTTGACTGATTGAAAATCGATTCGTTACATTATTATAATACAAATTTTGATCAGATAATTTTTGCATAATCTGATGTTCAAAAGCGACTTGTTCGGGAATATTTTCTACTAATTTTCCGTTTTCAATCCACCAAATTTTATCTGCATTCTCTAACGCAAAGTCAACTTCATGTGTAATCATCAAAAAAGATTTATTCGTTTTTGTTTTTAATTCATTCAATAAATTAAAAATTTTATATTGATTCGCTAAATCCAAATTTGATGTTGGTTCATCTAAAATAACCAATTTCGCATCTTGACAAAGCGCGCGCGCAATCATTACCAATTGCAGTTGACCTTCGCTAATTTCATTCGCAAATTTATTCGCCAAATCTGTAATTCCAACCAAATGTAAAACCTCATCAATCATCAATTTTTCTTCATTAGAAATAGATTTCAGAACTTTGTGATAAGGCAAACGTCCCATCGCAACTAATTCTTCAACTTTTATTTTCGGAACAATGGATAAACGTGGTAAAACAACGGCAATTTGTTGTGCTATTTCTTGAGATGATATTTTATTTAAAGATTTATTTTCGATAAAAATTTCACCTTTTATTACTTTCTGAAATCCTAAAATCGAATTAATCAACGTTGATTTTCCTGCTCCATTTTTTCCTAAAACAGCAACCAATTCATTTGTAAAAACGGATGCATTTATTTCAGAAATTATTTCTTTTGAATGATATCCAACCGAAATATTTTCTAATTTTAAAATTAAATCTTTCATCGTGCTTCGTTTTTATTATTCAACAAAATACTAATGACAATCGGCGCTCCAAACAAGGCTGTAATAATATTTATAGGTAAAGTTCCGAACGGAAAAACTTCTGTCAATATCGAAAATAAAAGCATAAAAAATATTCCCGAAACAAAAATCCAACGATATAGAACGCGCATATTTCCTGTTTTTAATAATGTTCTACAAATATGTGGAATTGCTAATCCTATAAACCCAATTGGACCAGCGAAAGCGGTTGCAGAAGCGGTTAACAGAGCGGTTGAAATTAATATGACGAAACGTAATTTTTTGATATTAATTCCTAACGATTGTGCATATTTCTCGCCCAATAATAAAGCTGTAATTCCACGTAAAGAGAACAATGAAACGATGATTCCTCCAGAAACAAATAAAGTAAAAACGCCAATTTGTTCCCACGATAATCCACTCAAAGAGCCAAATCCCCAAATCAGAAAAGATTTAATTTTATCTGATGGCGCAAAATATTGCATCATTCCGATTAAAGCGCCCGATAAACCTGCTAACATAAATCCTAAAATAACTAATGATGAAGCAGATTTTACACGAAATGAAAAGGCGACTACAATCAACAAAGCGACTACAGCACCGATAAATGAAGCGATAATTGTAATCCACGGATTATTCAAATATTGATCTAAACCTATTATTGAAAATAGAAAAATTACAATTCCTACACCCAAGCTCGCCATAGAAGTTATTCCCAAAACGGATGGATCTGCCAAAGGATTTTTAAATAATTCTTGCATTAAAAAACCGGAAATCGGCAAAGAAATTCCGACTAAAAGTGCCGTAATAGATTTTGGAAGTCTAAAATTTAGCACTAAATTATTCGTCATTTCATCAGAATTTCCTAAAAAAACATGAACTATTTCCGCGAAAGAAATCGAGACTTTTCCAACACTTAAACTTAAAATAAAAAGTAAAAATGTTAGAATTATGAGTGCAAAAAATAGTGGTTTTTCTTTCATCAAGACAAAGATAGAAAATCTAATAATTTCTTAAAGTTTATTTGCAATTCTATTTAATCTCAGAAAATAGTCTTAGTTTCGCTTTGATGAATTTTAAAAGCTTAGTATTAATCATAACTTCACTGTTCATGTTACTTTCTCCATGTAGTATGAAGGCTTCTATTCATCATATTTTGGAGGTTGAGCAAAGCCAACATCAAAGTAAAAATCAAGCAAAAACAATACATAGTAAATCGACTTCTTGCAGTGTTGTAAAATTTGAAACAGTCAAAAAGTCAATCAAACAAATTGGAGATTTTTATACAGATTTTGAACCAATCAAGTTAAATTTTATTCAATTTGCGCGTTCTTCTATTGTAGATGAACATTCGACTTCTGTTGAAATTGGTTCAACAAAAATTCCTTTTTATCTTTTATATAAGCAATTGAAATACTCGTTGTTATCTTAATTATCTCTCAACTATTTAGATAATAATTATTCAATCACTTATATCATAATTTATGCAAAAAACATCTGTTTTATCAATGGGTAATGCTGTTTTGGCATTACGTTTAGTCATTGGTTGGACGTATTTTTCGGCTTTTTGGAGACGATTAATTTTAGAAAATAAACTTGATCCTGAAGCAACAGGTTATATTGGCGAAAAATTCAATCATTTTTTACCAAACGCCCTTTTCATCAAACCTCTTATTCAATATTTAGTCGAAAATCCCGAAGCTTTACTTTGGAATATGTGGATTTTTACCATCGTAGAAGGCGTTGTAGGATTACTTTTAATGCTCGGTTACAAAACACGTATCATGAGTATTGTAGTTTTCTTTTTGGCAATGGGAATTTTACTTGGTTCGGGCTGGATTGGGACAACTTGTTTGGACGAATGGCAAATCGGCGTTCTTGGATTAGCTGGAGGTTTTACTCTATTTCAGGCTGGTTCGGGAAAAATATCGTTGGATTATTTATTCAATAAAAATCAATTTATTCAACAAGAAAACAATTGGAATTCTATTTCTTACAAAAAATTATCACCTTATTTTATCGGTTTTAGTTTTTTCATTTTATTCATTACACTTTTTACCAATCAAGTTTTTCATGGTGGTGTTTACGGAACTTTACACAACAAATCTGTAAAACCAAAGGTGGAAATATCTAATCTGAAACAACATCAAAACAAGGTTTCTTTTGACGTAATGCGTATAGAAGGCGCTGACGTTTATGGTTCTTTTTTGATTAAAATTGATTTTCATAATCATCAAAATGAAATCGTAGAATCTTTGGATATGAAAGATTTATCAAATTTAAATAAAGCTCAAATTAATAATTATTATGTAGCAAAAGTTACACCGCATAAGCACAGTTTGGTGTTACCTTTGGGTGCAAAAGCTAATTTAAATTTTGAAATTGATGACAAAATAAATAAAGTAGTTTTAACGGATATAAGCGGCTTACAATGGGAACAAACAATAACAAATTTATAACAATGATAAAAAGAAATTATTCTACAATAATTGTAGGAGCATTAGCTTTGGTTTTACTTTTTGTGCCAGAAGCAAAAGCAATGATGCAACAAGGTTTAATGAAAATAGGTTTATTTCAACCAAAATTAGAAAAAATAGATTCACTAAATAATCAACCAAAAACTGTTGCAGAGGCAAATTATAAATTCGACATGGTAGATGCTGACGGAAAAGCTGTTTCGCTGGATGATTTGAAAGGTAAAGTTGTTTTTATGAACTTTTGGGCAACTTGGTGTCCTCCTTGTATTGCAGAAATGCCTACAATACAGGTTTTATATGATAAATTTAAAGACGATAAAGATGTCGTTATTTTGACCGTAGAAGTTGAAGGAAAACGTGAAAAAGTGGCAAAATTTATGGCTCGTAAAAAATTATCGTTGCCAGTTGTTTATCCAAATTCTGATATTCCAAAAGATTTTTTTAATGGTTCTTTACCTACAACCGTAATCTTAGATAAAGAAGGAAATATTGCGCATACAACAGTAGGAATGGCAGATTATTCTGGAAAAGATGTTGAAGATTTTATCAATGAATTGAAAATTAATAAATAACAGAACAATTTTATGACAGCATTTTTAGTTAAATCTAAAAATTGCTGTCTTTTTCATATATTTGCTCTTATACAATATTATATATGAAAAACATTTTATTTTTTATTTTATTAATGACTATACCTCTATATGGTCAAGTAACATTTAGTGAAGGAACTTATATCGATAATAAAGATACTTCACATCAAGTCCTTATTAAAGATTTAGATTGGCTAAATTCTCCCTCAGAAATTATAATAAAAGTTGATAATATCGAAAAGGCTTTACCTATAAAAGATGTTAAAGAATTTAGTGTAAATGATAAAAAATATATTCGCTATACAGGAAATTTAGAAGTTTCTTCTCAAAAAATAAATAATATATCAAAAGACCCAAACTTTATTTTTGACAATAGAACTGTTTTCTTGAAAGAAGAATATGATGGAGAAGTTAAATTGTACAGCTATAAATCTGATGATTTCAATAATTACTTTTATTCTATCAACAATTCTCCATTAGAACTGTTATTATACAAAAGATATTATATTGATTCGTCTGGAAAAACTATTTATAAAAATACTTACCAAAATACACTTTCTAAGAATTTCTCATGTGGAAATTTAAAATATAGTGTTAATTATACTACAAATGAATTAACACGATTTATTGACAAATATTCTTCATGTAAAAATTTTGTCAAAAAAGACACCAAGGATAGTAAAATTAGAAATACTAAGAAATTTAGAATTACAGCTGGTATTGCAATGAACACACCTGATTTTAGTATTGAAACTAGAGATTATAATGTATCTAGCACAAACGATGGATCTTCATTTGGCGCTACTTTAGGATTAGAATATTTTTTACCTATCAATAACAATAAATGGTCATTAAACGCTGATTTAAATTATATTAATATAGAATCTCATTCAACTGGAACTGTATACAATAATGTTAATATTAAGCTTTCTGAAATACAAGTTCTTCTTAATGCCAGACATTATATGTATATAAACGATGGGTCTCGATTTTTTGTAAGTTTAGGAATTAATACTTCTATAATTAACCCTGTTTTAACAGAAGATTTTACTCAAAATTATGCCAATTATTCTGATACATACGAAAGAAATGTTGCTGCGAATTTTGTATATGGTATAGGATATAAATACAATAATTTGGGTTTTGATGTAAGGTATTTCACAAACAATAGATTCATCTCTGGTCAAAATTTAAGAGGTAATTTTAATCTTTTTAGTTTAAGATTAACGTATGATATTTTTAAATTCTAAACAATATAAATTCTAATAATATAAAATAGCATTTCTTACAGAAATGCTATTTTTGTTTTATTTAATGTTAATAAATACCTCTTTTTGACGAAGTAATTCATCTTTTTAATCAAAGTCAAACATAATTGCAATTTCTATTTGTACCTTTCCACTTTAAATAAAATGTATGTCGAAAGAAACGAAAGAAGGAATTTATAGAGGTGTAATTGAGAAGGATGAAAATGGTAATTATTTTTGTGGTCCTTATTTATTAGATTACAAATTAACTGTTGCAAAATTTAAGGTTGGCGATACAGTGCTTATCAATTCTATCATTAATAATCGTAGTGATATTAGTTTGACTCAATATCCAAAAAAGTCGATGAAATTTACACTTGTTGTAGACGAAATCTCTGAAGAAGATACTGTAAAAGAATAAATATAACGCACAAAAAAACGGATAAAAATTTATCCGTTTTTTTATTCTTAATATACTAATCGCAAACCAACACCGAATCCCATATCGCTGTCGTAATGCGTTCTGATGTGCATATTTTTATTCAGAATATAGCTCAATTCGCCCATATATTCTTTGTCTGTATTCCACATAACTCCGGCACGAACACGTTTCGAAATTGGAATATCTTCGCGCATAAACTGCAAACGAACTTTTCCTGTGTGATAAACCTCTGCTTGAAAATCGACCAACATTGGCAATTTGTACACAAAACCTGCACTAAATAAGCCTTTGTTTCTTTCGGTATCTTGTCCAAAAATATTTTTTTCGACATTTCCATGTTCATTGTCCATTTTATGCTGATTCCAATCGAAACCAATAAATGCCTGAAACCATTGATTTCTTCCGAAATAACGTCCCAAATGTGTTTCAACTTCGTAACCATGCATTGGTTTATAACCCAAACTCCACTCCGAAGTCAATGCCCAACGCGCATCTTGTACCATCAACATACCATCATTACCATTTGTTGCAAAATCATTTTCTATCATAAAATGTTTCATATTACTTTCCATTTGTAACATTTTGTAAGCATGTTTTTTATTTGGTAACAACGGATTTTTGTAATCGCCTACTTCAAAAACGCGGTTCATTCCTCCCATCATATGATACAAAATATGGCAATGAAAAAACCAATCACCTTCTGCATTTGCTTCAAATTCTATCACATTTGTTTCCATTGGCATAATATCTAACACGTTTTTCAGCGGCGAATATTCTCCATTTTTATTGATGACACGGAAATCGAAACCATGTAAATGCATCGGATGACGCATCATCGAATTATTGTACAACGTAATGCGTAAAACTTCGCCTTTTTTGACTGGAATTTTATCCGATTCTGAGAAAACTTTATTGTCCATACTCCACACATAACGACTCATATTTCCTGTCAATTCAAAACGCATTTCTTTTACAGGAGCATCTTTTGGAAGTTCTGTATTATCTGGCGATTTTAACATTCCATAATTCAATGTTACAATATCAGAAGTTGAATTTGAATGATTTGAATGATCCATTTCTTGATTATTTTCAGTAGAATCTTTCTTTGATTTGTTCGATTTCTTTTTCGATTCGCCTGTAATTTCTGGATACATCACGGTGTTCATATCCATTTGTTGCAAGCTCATTTTCATTCCCATATCATTCATCGAACCATCTAAATTCATCATATCATTCATCATTTTCATTCCTTCAAAATATTTCAATTTAGGAAGTGGCTCTATCAATTGCTTTTTTCCATTCCCAATAAATAAAGAAGCTGAAGCTGTTCTATCTTCTGGAGTTGCTTGAAATTCGTAAGAAAAACCATCTTCGGGAATTGTTACCACCACATCATACGTTTCGGAAACACCGATTATTAAACGATCAACTTCCAAAGGCTCTACATCATTTCCATCATTTGCAACAACGGTCATTTTTCCACCTGCAAAACGCAACCAAAAATAAGACGACGCACCACCATTTGAAATTCGTAAACGTACTTTATCGCCCGCTTTATATTGTTTTAATTGACTTTCATTCGCCCCATTTATCAAGAATTTATCATAATAAACATCACTCACATCCATTGCCAACATACGTTTCCATTCGTTAGTTAACTTTGTTTTAAAATGACCTTCTCGTATCGCTTCTGCATAACTTTGCGTAGAACCTTTTTTGATTCCCGCCCAATCGTTTGCATTATGCAACATTCGCTGAATATTTTCAGGTTTTAAATTCGTCCATTCGCTCAACATCACTGTTTCAAAGGGAATATCGTCTATTCCTTTTCGGAAAGTTGGATCATTTTTTCGTTTCTTAAAAATCATCGAACCATACATCCCAATCTGCTCCTGATAACCTGAATGACTGTGATACCAATGCGTACCATTTTGAATAATCGGAAAAGTATAGGTATATATTGTACCTGGTTTTATTCCCATTTGCGTTAACATCGGTACACCATCTTCCTTGTTCGGCAACCACACGCCATGCCAATGCAAAGACGTATCTTCTTTCAACTCATTATGCACACGAATCACAGCGGTATCGCCTTCTGTAAACTCTAACGTTGGCATCGGAATTTGTCCATTTACCGAAATTGCACGTTTTTCTTTACCCGCAAAATTTACAATTGTATCACGAACATACAAATCATATTCTACTCGTTTCTGAGCGAAAACAACAAATGTTGATAGTACAAATGTTAAACACAAAAATTTCCTCATCTTCAATGAATTATTGTTGATTATATTTTTTATAATTTGCTTCATTCTCAAAATAATCTACATTACCAGCCTTATCTTTCAAAACGATATATGCTTCAGATTTATCCACACTTTTACCAGAAAATGGATCTTTAGCTGTTCGTGCAGTTTCATCATTCGGAATTCTTTCTACACACATATTGCAGCAACCATAATAAGTTTTACCATCATGTGGTACTTCTAATTGGTCTTTTCCCATGTACGCATTATTCACCATGCAAACCTGTTTATTAGGAACTTTATCTCCAATATTATATACTAATTCTGATATAGAATTAATATTATTTGGTTGATTAATTTCTATGTGAGAAATTTCTTTGGTTGATTCTTTTTCTTTATTTTGACAAGAAATCAATACTAAAGATGATAAAATTGTAATTCCTAAAATCAATCTTACATTTTTCATTATTTCAATTTTTATTTTTTATTAACATCACTTTTATACTAAATCTAAATCTTTGCTCTATTCAATCGAGCGGCGTTTAAAATCACCGATACCGAACTCAAGCTCATCGCAGCGGCAGCCAACATTGGCGATAATAAAATCCCAAAGAATGGATATAATAATCCTGCTGCAACCGGAATTCCTAATACATTATAAATGAAAGCGAAAACTAAATTTTCTTTAATATTTTGCATCATTTTATGACTCAATACAATACTTTTATACACGCCAATCAAATCACCTTTCAACAAGGTAATATCAGCACTTTCTATGGCAACATCAGTTCCTGTTCCCATCGCAATCGAAACATCAGCTTGAGCCAATGCAGGCGCATCATTAATTCCATCGCCAGCCATCGCTACCACTTGTTCTTTGATTTGAAAATCTTTGATGGTATTTAGTTTATCTTGTGGTAAAACTTTCGCTTTATAATGTTCGATACCGACTTCTTTTGCAACTTTCTGAGCAGTTTGCTCGTTGTCACCTGTCAGCATTATCACATCTACTTTTTGGTCTTTAATTTTTTGAATTGCTTCTTTAGACGATGCTTTTATTTCGTCAGAAATTTCAAAAGCAGCCAACACTTTACCGTTAACACCCAAGAAAGACAAAGTATTCGTACTATCAACTTTCGGCACTTCCATTGCCGCAAACGTCATCAATCCTTCATTACCCAAATACACTTCTTTTCCATCAACTTGACCTTTTACACCTTTACCTGCAACATCTTCAAAATTTTGAATAGAATGTAAATTCAAGTTCTCTTTTTCTGCCGCATGAACAAAAGATTGTGCCAATGGATGTCCACTGTTTTGATTCATACTCGCTGCCAATAACAATACTTCATTTTTATTCGCACCTTCAAACGGAATAATGTTTACCACCGCAGGTTTTCCTTCGGTAATCGTACCTGTTTTATCAATAGTCAAAGTTGTTACTTTGTTCAAACGTTCTAAAGCTTCAGCATTTTTCACTAAAACACCATTTTTTGCACCTTTACCAACAGCCACCATTACCGACATCGGCGTAGCTAAACCAAGAGCACATGGACAAGCCACAATCAATACCGCTAAAGCATTAGCAATTGCAAAAGCTATACGATTTTCATTACCAAAAATCCACCATGCGAAGAAGGTTACCAAAGCAATAATCATTACAGTTGGAACAAATATTTTTGAAATTTTATCGACTACTTTTTGAATCGGGGCTTGACTTCTACTTGCTTGGTTCACCATATCGATGATTTGAGCCAATAAAGTTTCGCCACCTACTTTGGTTGCTTTCATCAAAAACGTTTTACTTCCGTTAATCGTTCCTGCTACCACTTCATCATCAATCGTTTTTGAGACAGGAATCGGCTCTCCCGAAATCATACTTTCGTCAATATCTGCAAAACCTTCGGCAATAATTCCATCAACAGGAACTTTATCTCCTGGTTTTACACGTAAAATATCTTCTAATTGAATTTGATCAATACTTACTTTTTCTTCTTTTCCATCAACAATTCTAAAAGCTTCATTCGGAGATAATTTAATCAACTCTTTTAAGGCAGAATTGGTTTTGGAATGCGCCTTCGCCTCCAACATTTGTCCCAACATCACCAAAGTTAAAATCACCGCTACCGACTCAAAATACAAAGCCACTTGACCGTGATGCGTTTTGAATTCTGCAGGAAATAAATCCGGAAAAAACAAACCTACTACTGAATACAAAAAACCAGCACCAGCACCCAATCCGATTAAACTAAACATGTTAAGATTCCACGTTTTGAAAGAAACCCAAGCACGTTGAAAAAATGACCAACAGGTATAAAAAACAATTGGTAAACACAGTACGAACTGAATATAAGCCGATATTTGCGGGCTTACGATTTTACCAATTGGGTTACCAGGAAGCATTTCTCCCATTGCTAAAATAAAAATGGGAACGGTTAATATTACCGAAATCCAGAACATTTTTCGGGTGTGATAATAAACATTATCCGCCGAATCGGTTTGTACAATAGGAATTAAATCCATTCCACAAATCGGACAAAAACCAGGTTGATCTTCGATGATTTCTGGGTGCATTGGACACGTATATTGATTTGTCAAACTCAGTTTTTCTTCCTTAATCAAATGCATACCACAAACTGGGCAATTGCCTGGTTCATCGTAAGTTTTGTCACCTTCGCAATGCATCGGGCAATAATATACATCGCCAGAATTCGCTTTTTTAGAAGCTGTTGCAGATACAGTTTCACTTGCATTGTGTTGCTCATGCGAACAATTCGCGTGATTGTGTTTTACTGTTTCTTTAATTTCTTGTTTTTTATGCGAACATGAAGTATGATCGTCAGTAGATTTAATTTCGGAATTTTCTTTTTTCATCAAATGCATACCACAAACTGGACAATTACCTGGTTTATCGTAAGTTTTATCTCCTTCGCAATGCATCGGACAATAGTATTCATCCGAAATAACTTCCGCTTTTTTGTGCGAACATGAAGCGTTATCATCTATTGATTTAGATTCATTAGACGACGTTTCAGAATTTGCATTTTCGGATACTTCTACCAAAAACATACCGCATTTTGGACATTTTTCTCCTTCGTCACCTATCACTTCTGGGTGCATTGGACAACTATAAACAGGAGAATGTTGGTGCATTTGATGATTTTCCATTTATGATTTTTTTATAGAATTAATTTATAATTTTTCAACAGTGCTTCCACATGTCAACATCATATTTCCATAAAATGGATTTTTAATATTTTCTTCTTTACTCAACCAATTAGAACCACCATTAAACATCGGACAATTTTGATAATAAACGGTATAATCTAACTGTGCAACTTTGGCTAATTTGTACATCGGTTCTGAAAATTTAGCAAATAATTCGCGTTGTTTTTCTATATTTTTTTCAGTAGAAATTTGTTTAGAAATTGTTTCTAAATCAGTCAAAACATTCATCCAAACTATATGAGATTCATGCGAAAGTTTTCCCATTTCTACCTTAGAAACCGAAGATGAAAAATTATTAATTTGTTTCGAAACCTCACTTTCATTTGCTTTTACAAACGCATCTTTCAAAGAAAAATAAGCATCAAAAACATGGGATAATTGGTTGACTTGTGAAGTCTTTACCGAATTGTGCTGCGAATGATCCATTCCTTGATGATTCGTTGGCATTTTTTTATCACGTGGATATTGACAATCCTTTCCCAACTTAGCATAAGTTTCGTCTGGTGCCAAATATTCAGCATTATCAAAACCTGCAAGAGCAATTTTCTTTAAAATTTCGCTTTGAGAAGTTTTGGTTTTATCATACGAAATTGTTGCAGTTTGTGAAGCTAAATTATACTCAACCTTGGAAACTCTTTTTTGATTTCCAGCCAATTCTATACTATTTTTAGCTGAATTACAATTTGCGTTTACCTGAACTTGCTGTGTTTCTTGATTTTTTATTTGTGCATTTGCAGAAAACGCAAAAAGACTTGCAAAAAAAACTAATTTATATTTTTTCATCTGTTTATGTTTTTAGATTTTATCTATTGATTTACGTGTATGGCGATTTAATTGTTTGAAAACCGATGGCGTCAAACCTGTTACTTTTTTGAACTGCGCACTAAGATGTGCCACACTAGAATAATTCATTTGAAAAGCAATTTCACTCAACGATAATTCATCATAAACCATCAATTCTTTTACTTTTTCTATCTTTTGTTGAATAAAATATTTCTCAATCGTTTGCCCTTCCATTTCCGAAAAAAGATTTGAAATATATTTATAATCCATCTTCGTTTGATTGGATAAATAATCGGACAAATTCACTTTAAGCTCGTTATTTTCTTGATGAACAATCTGAATAATCAAGGTTTTTATTTGCTCTATCAGTTTGCTACGTTTATCATCAATCAATTCAAAACCTAGCTCTTCTAGTTCATTCCTAACTATCTCTAACTGATCTGTATCAATTGGATTTTTAAGCTCAACTTCACCTAATTCGATATGATTTGTTTCGATGTTATTCATTTTCAAAATTCGTCCAACCATAATTTTACAACGATGACAAACCATATTTTTAATGAATAATTTAGCTATTTTTTCCATATATTTTGAATGAGTGAATGTAAGTTACGAATTTAATTTTCGTATATTTATGTTAACTACAAATTTCTAAAATATCAATAAAAATTAGTTATACAATTAGAAGATTGTTTGTTATAATTTACAGATTAATGGTAGATAAGTAGAATTGACAAGTAGAATTATGCCAATATTTTATTGTAAAAAAAAAATGGTTTTATTTAATTTATAGAAACAAAAAAAAGCAAATTTTTCTACTTTTAAATAATCTATCATTTTACTTATTCGCAGTTTTTAGAAAATATGACTTGACATTATTCTTCACAAAGTAAAATTATATCTCAAGGAATTAAATACGAATATAATTATTTTGGTGTAATTTAGATATTTACGAATAATATATGTCAAGAAATAAGCCATTAACGAAAGAACAGGAAACTGAATTAATCTCAATCTTAAAAAAACGTTTTGAGAAGAATAGTTCTCGTCATCCGAATTTGGATTGGAAAATTGTTGAAGAAAAATTAATTCATCAACCCGAAAAACTTTGGTCGATAAACGAAATGGAAGTTTCTGGTGGAGAACCTGATGTTGTTTATTTAGACGAAAATCTGTCTATTTATTTTGTTGATTGTTCGCCAGAAAGCCCAAAAGAAAGACGAAGTTTGGCATATGATTATGAAGGACAAACTTCTCGAAAAGAGCATCAGCCAAAAAATAATGTAATTGATCTGGCAAAATCAATGAAAATAAATTTGTTGACTGAACAAGATTATCGCGCTTTACAAAAAGTAGTTATTGTGGATCAAAAAACGTCAAGTTGGTTAGAAACACCCGAAAATATTAGAGGATTAGGTGGCGCAATTTTTGGCGATTATCGTTATGGCTCTGTTTTTATTTATCACAACGGTGCGCAATCTTATTATGCAGCGAGAGGTTTTCGAGGAAAAGTGAAACTATCAGAATTTTAGTTTGAATAATTTATAATAAAACAAAAAACCTAAGCAAAAGCCTAGGTTTTTATGTTATATAATAGATTGAGATTATTACTCTACGTTTAGAATTTGATATTTTTTGTCACCTTCTGCAGTTGGCCAATTAATAATATCTCCTGTTTTGTAACCAACAGTCGCCAATCCTTCATCCATTAAAATAGAATGTCTATTTTTTTTAGGTTTCGCTTGATCTGGTCCTACAAAATTATATTCCATTTCTTGATTTGTAGACAAATCTTTTAGTGTTACTTTTTTACCTATAGTTACTATTTCTTCTGGTAAATCTTTGCGTAAAACTTGTTTTGCATTTCTTAACTCTGTTAATAAAATTTCTTCTTGAACTTGAGTTACCTTTTTTCTTCTTAAATGATCTTTTACTAAATCGTAAACACCTGTTGTCAATAAAATATTTGTTGTCATAATGATAAATTCTTGGTTCATTCTTGAAAAAAGTTTAGCGCAGACCCAAACATTAAAATAGGTAAAAATAAATCACACTTATTTTATGTAAAACTTGTTTCAAAAAATTGAACGATTAATAAATATAAAAGTAAATGGAGTTTCCCTGTTTTGGATCGTAACAGGGATTAGTTTATAAACTCTTTAGAACTTCTTAAGAAAGTATCATCATGTAAATAAGCCAACGACAACTGCAAGCTAGATAAACTAAAAGCTAATATGATATATAATTTTGTTGTCATTAAATCTTATATGATGTAAAAATCAAATTTACAACAATGTTTTAGATAAAACAATCTTTAATCGTCAAATAACAACTTTCAAAGAATTTGCGCGCCCTTTTTGTTGTTTTTAAAATAATATTATTAACTATTTGATAAGAATTAATAAAAGGAAAGAATCAAAATCAATGATATAAAAGAAATCAAAATCCATAAGATCGTTGCGAAAGATAAAGTTCTGAAACCTGCTTGTTTTATTGCTTCAAAATTAATCATAGAACCAATCATAAATAATGAAACGACCATCAATTGTTTTGAGATAACTTGCAAGATTTTATAAACTGATTCTCCTTCTGGAAAATATGTTGCGATTAACATAGTTGCTATAAATCCAAAAATAAAATAGGGAAACTTGAATGATGAATCTTCTTGTTTACTAAAATAATTGATGATTATTGCTAAAGGAAAAATCCATAATGTTCGGCTTAATTTTACTGTAGTTGCTACATGTAAAGCCTCGTCGCCAAAGATTTTTGCAGCTCCAACAACAGAGCTTGTGTCGTGAATTGCAATGGCAGACCAAAGTCCGAATTGATATTGATTTAATTGAAAAAAATGTCCAATGTACGGAAATATAAGAAGTGCAATTGCATTTAGAATAAAAACGGCTGCTAATGCAATGGTTATTTCGTTTGATTTTGGTTTCAAGACAGATGAAATTGCGGCAATCGCGCTACCACCACAAATTGCTGTTCCTGAAGTAATCAATAATGATATATTTTTATTGGTTTTTAGTACTCTAAAAAATATAAAACCCAGTATAAAAACACTTATTACTGAGGTTAAAGTTAACATAAAACCATCTTTGCTTACCGAAACGGCTTCGTGAAGATTCAATCCTAAACCTAAACCTATTATTGCTGTATTTAATATCTTTTTCGAATATTTTTTAGAAAATTCTGCAAACGAATTTTGGAAAATTAATCCGTAAATAATTCCTAAAACTAAAGCTATAGAAGAATTAATAAAAGGAAAAAAGGTAAGTAGTAATAAGCCAAAATAAAATAGTCGTGCAATCATTATTCAAAATACACAACAAAGATATAATGGATGATTCAATTAAAGTGTAACTTTTGTTACAGAAGATGAAAAAACAACCAAAAAATCTCAATCATTACTGATTGAGATTTTGTATAAAAATTATTATTAAACCGTTGTTCATTTAGCTAATTTTAGCAATTAAACCGTCAATTCGAGTGGAATTCTGTAAGAATTTTATATCGAGAATAAGGTTTTAGAAGATAAAATTCTATTCTCGATACAATTTTTATTCATTCTTGTACTGAGTTTATCGAAGTGTCATTTCTAAAAATCACTCGAACTGACGAATTTTAATTCAAAATGCACAACGAATATTATTAATTAATTGTAATCACATTTCGATTCAGTTGTAAAAAACCTTCCTTCTCTAAGGCTTTCAACAAACGAGAAATCACCACACGCGAAGTATTTAATTCGTACGCAATTTCTTGATGTGTTTTGTTTACAACATTACCTTTGTTGATACTTGCAACATCAAGCAGATATTTTTTGAGACGCTCGTTCATATCATTAAATGCAAGATTATCTATCGCCACTAACATTTCGTCTAAACGATTGTTGTAACTATCAAAAATAAATTTGCGCCACGTAGGATATTTCGCCAGCCATTCGTCCATTTTATCTATCGGAATCATGACTAATTCGCCATCGGTTTCGGCAATTGCTTTTATTTTACTTTGCTTATTACCCAAACAACAAGCCATTGTCATGGCACAAGTATCGCCTTTTTCAAGAAAATATAACAACAATTCTCCTTCGTCAAAATCTTCGCGCATAATCTTTATTGCACCACTTAATAAAATCGGCATTCCTTTGATATATTGATTCAAATCAATTAATATATCATTAGCTTTAAATTCTACTAATGTTCCTAAATTATCAATTTCATTTAATAATTCGTCCTCAAATTCTGACGGGTATGTTGCTTCTATTTTCTCTCTTATCATATTAATGTGGTATTTTATTTTTAATAATTCCGTACAAATATGTTCCTAATAATGCACCAACAATTACAATAATCATAGGTAAAACTCCTGCTCCTAATAACACGAAAATTGGTCCTGGACAAGCACCAACTAATGCCCAACCTAATCCGAAAAATATTCCGCCAATTAGATAACGTACAATTGATTTTGTTTTTGGTTGAATAACAATTGGTTTTCCATCAACATCTTTTGCTTCTTTCTTTTTCATGATTTGTATTCCAATCAAACCAATAACCAATGCAGATCCGATAAATCCATACATGTGGAAGGATTGAAAATTGAACATTTCATAAATTCTGAACCAAGATGCCGTTTCGGCTTTGTACATTGTTACACCAAATATAACGCCTAAAAAGATATAAACTAAACTTCTCATTTTTTAAAAAATTAAAGGAAATAAAACGTGAACCATAATTAATCCACCAATAAAAAAACCGATTACTGCAATAAGTGATGGCATTTGTAAATCGCTAAGACCAGAAATCGCATGACCAGATGTACAACCGCCTGCATAGCGTGTTCCGAAACCAATCAATAATCCTCCGACTAATAGCAAAACAATGTTTTTAACAGACATTATTTCGAATATTTCTGTTGGCGAATATGCTTTTCCTGCACTTTCAAAACCTAATGTTTGTAGTTTAGTTATAGTTGCATCTGAAATTGCTGGAATTTGATTTTCTGATAAAAAATGTACTGATAGAAAACCTCCGATAACTGCGCCAACCAAAAATAATAAGTTCCATTTTTGAGATTTCCAATCATAATCAAAAAAGCTACATGTGTTTCCTGCTCCAAAAGCGGAACATATTGTTCTGAAATTAGATGAAAAACCAAAACTTTTTCCGAAATAAATCAATAATAACATCACAATTGCGATTATTGGTCCGCCAATATACCATGGCCAAGGTTGTAAGATAAATTCCATTATATATACTTTTCTAGTTTCTTTTACAAAAATGAGAATTCTATTTCATTTGCAAAGTTACTTATGTTACACATCTTATTAATAATTAAATCTATCCTTACAATTTTAACTAAAATACAAGAAAATATAACGTCAAGAACTTATACGTTTTAATTACTTTTGACCTGAAATGAAAAAAATCAATAAACAAAAATTTTTAAAACGAATGCTTTACATCCTACTTTCTATAATTTTACTACTTTCTATTGTTACATTTTTTGTATTACAAAAAGATGATTTTGGTGCCGAACCATCTGGAAAAAGATTGGAACGAATGCAACAATCAAAACTTTATAAAGATGGACAATTTCAGAATATACACCATACACCAGCAATAACAGAAGGTTATTCGATGACAAAAGTTTCAATGGATTTTTTGTTTGGTAAAAGTGATTCAAAATTAAAACCTAAAGATAGCATTCCACATCTTCAAACTGATTTAAAGAAAATTCCAAAATCAGAAAATGTTTTTATTTGGTTAGGACATTCTTCTTATTATATTCAATTAGATGGTGTTAATTTTTTGATTGATCCAGTTTTTAGTAAATACGGTTCTCCTTTACCTATTTTCAATAAAGCATTTGAAGGTTCGGATACCTATCAGCCAAAAGACTTTCCTGCAATTGATTATTTAATTATTACACATGATCATTACGATCATTTGGATTATAAGACTGTAAAAGAATTGCGAACTAAAGTAGACAAAGTTATTTTACCGTTGGGTGTTGGTGCGCATTTCGAGAAATGGAATTATAAACCAGAACAACTTATTGAAGAAGAATGGAATACCGAAGTTGAGTTGAAAAATGGTTTGAAAATAATTTATACACCAGCAAGACATTTTTCTGGACGAAAATTTAAACGAAATACGACACTTTGGACTTCTTATGTCTTAACTTCTCCTACACAAAAAATATTTTTGGGTGGTGATAGCGGATACGACACACATTTTAAAGAAATTGGAGATAAATATGGTCCATTTGATTTTGCAATTCTTGAAAATGGTCAATATAACGATGCTTGGAAATACATACACGCTTTGCCCGAAGATTTACCGAAAATAATTACAGATTTGAAAGTAAAACATATTGTTCCTGTCCATTCTGGTAAATTTGCTTTGGCAAGACATGCTTGGGACGAGCCATTAAATAAAATTATAGCCAACGGAAAGAAGGAAAATTTTGATATTTTGACACCAATGATAGGTGAACCTCTACTTTTGAAAGATTCTGTTTTCAATTTTAAAGAATGGTGGCATAAATAAAATCAATACTTTAGAATATAATTCGAAAATAACCTTTTTTAAATTAATAATATTCACATTTATTAATTTAAGATAAGTTTAAAATGAATTATCGTCAGAAAATGAATAATAATATGTAATTTCGCTAACTGAAAATTTAACTTTAAACAAAAATTTAAACAAATGGAACTGAATAGAGAACGTCTATTAGAATTGGTGCAAAAATATGGTGCGCCATTGTATGTATATGATGCGAATAAAATAAAATCGCAATATGAAAAGATGACAAATGCATTTTCTACAGTAAAACGTTTAAAGTTAAATTATGCATGTAAGGCAAACACAAATATTAATATTCTTAAATATTTCAAATCGCTTGGTGCTGGCTTAGATACGGTTTCTATACAAGAAGTAGAATTGGGATTATTAGCGGGTTTCAAACCAAAAGAGATTATTTATACGCCAAATGGTGTTTCTTATTCGGAAATAAAAAGCGCTATTGCATTAGGTGTTCGTATCAATATTGATAATTTATCGGTATTAGAAACTTTTGGACAAGATTTCCCTAAATATCCTGTTTGTGTGCGTATCAATCCACATATTATGGCTGGAGGAAATGCAAATATTTCGGTAGGACATATCGATTCTAAATTCGGAATATCTATTCATCAATTACCACATATCAAACGTGTTGTAGAAAATACAGGTTTACATTTAGACGGTGTTCACATGCATACGGGTTCTGATATTTTAGATATTGATGTTTTCTTACAAGGAGCAGAAATTTTATTTGAAGTTGCAGCAGAATTTAAAGATTTAACATACATTGATTTCGGATCTGGATTTAAAGTACCTTATTATCCTGGAGCTGATGAAACTGATCTTGATTATTTGGGAGAGCGTTTAGCAGCTCGTTTCAATGAGTTTGAAAAAGCTTATGGCAAGCCATTAACATTAATGTTTGAACCAGGTAAATATATGGTTTCTGAAGCAGGGTCTTTTTTGGCAACTGTAAATGTTATAAAACAAACAACTTCTACCGTTTTTGCTGGTATAGATACAGGTTTTAATCACTTGATTCGTCCAATGTTTTATAGTGCTCATCACGAAATAGAAAATATTTCTAACACAGAAGGACGTTCTCGTTATTATACTGTTGTTGGATATATTTGCGAAACGGATACTTTTGGTACAAATCGTAAAATAAACGAGATTAGCGAAGGAGATGTTTTATTATTCCATAACGCTGGAGCATATTGCTTCTCGATGGCTTCTAACTACAATTCTCGCCTAAAACCAGCAGAAGTTTTATTGATTGATGATAAGGATTATTTAATTCGTCGTCGCGAAAATTTACAAGATATTTTAGCTACAACAGAGGAAATAAAATTCTAAGTTAAGAATTTTCATATATTTCATAGTATTTTAAAAGCCCAATCCGTTATGGATTGAGCTTTTTTTATTTCCCTAATTTCAGTGGTTTACTCAAAAATAATTCGTGAACAACACTTCTTATAAAATTTTCTCTATTCGTCATTGTGTCATCATATCTATAAGTAATTTTTTCTTCAATAGGATTTAAAGGATAAATACTTATCGGTTGATTAACGTAATTTTTTACATAATTCTGCAACAATTCATTATTCTTTTCAAGGGATAAATCTTGTAAATATTTAGAATCAAAATAACCCGATTTCTGACCAAAATTTATCGATAATTTATTTTTTAAATTAACAAGTTGAACATCTTCTTGTGCAAAAAGAAATGTCGGAAAAAGTAAATAGATAAAAAATTTCATTTTCAATTATTTATTTAAAACTAATAAAAAAAAATCACAATTGATCTTATCTTATTTTAAAAACTTTACAATGATATTCGTTTCATTCTATTCTAAATGAAACAAATACTTTTGTACAAAAGCTGAATGATGGAAGAAAATAAAGACAAACGAAGTACAACTCAAAAATTAATAGATGACGCTTTTTTTCTATTTCTAATGATTCTTGGAGCTTTTTGTATTTTGATTATTTTACTTGTTGTATAATAATGAAATTATTCGATCCTTATTTTTGTTTCTATTTATTGAGTTGGATTTTTATCAAACTTACTCGAATTTATTCGGTAGAAATCGACTATCTTAATCATTATTTGACAGATATATTTGCAGTTCCTGCGATGACACATTTAGGAAGCTACATAATTTCGAAAATGAAATACGACAATCAAATTTACATTTATCCAACAAGTTATTTGATTATAACAGCTCTTGTTTTGAGTATTTTATTCGAGGTTATTATGCCTAAAATTTCTCCAAAATATACAGGAGATTATATCGATGTAGTATGTTATTTTTTTGGTGTGATTATTTATCAATTCTTTCACAAAAAATCAATCCTTAAAGATTTTCATTCGTCCAACCATAAAAACCATTATCAAGCCAAAACAAGCAAATAATCCGTACGAGTAGCGTAAATCAAACATTTCTGCGATATAACCAATAAGTGGTGGTCCCATTAAAAATCCTAAAAATGATATGCTCGAAACCATTGCTAAAGCAACGCCTGGATTTACTTTTTTGTTTTTTCCTGCAACACTATAAACTGTTGGTACATTGCACGCAACGCCCAAGCCAACCATCATAAATGCAAGTGTACACACTATAAGTTGTGGTACAAAAACTGATAACATTAATCCCGAAAACATCAACAATCCACTAATTTGCATTATACGTTGCTTACCAAATCTACTAATAAAATAATCGCCTACAAAGCGTCCTGTAGCCATCATTACCATAAAAGAAGCGTAACCTAGGATAACTAAATTTTGTGGCGCTTTTACAATATCTTGAAAATAAACACCGCTCCAATCAAACATTGCGCCTTCTGTTGCCATACTAAGAAAACCTATTACACCAAGTTGTACTAATGTTGTATCTGGTTTTGAAAAAATAGATTTCTTTTCTTGTTTTGGAGCTGGAAGAGATTCAACCAAATATTTTTTATTCAGAAACCAATTCAAGACAATAATTGCATAAATAATGACAAAATGATAAAAAGTAGAAATATGAATATTCATCATCAATAAACCAATCAAAGCTCCTGTAAAACCAGCAATGCTCCATGCTCCATGAAATGAAGACATAATCGATTTACCATAAATCTTCTCCACCTCTACTCCTTGCGTATTCACCGAAATATTACACATATTTCCGATAACTCCGAATAGAAATAAAACAGCACCTAATTGATAAAAATTCTGCGCCAAACCAATAAAACAAAGGATAAGCGGATAAATTAAAACTACTATTTTTAGCACGTTTTTACTTCCATATTTTGCTACTAATTTACCTGACAGAGCCATTGTACACAATTGACCTATTGGCATCATTAATAACAAGGTTCCCAACTGACCTTCGGAAATTCCTAATGCAGATTTTATAGTTGGAATTCTACTTGCCCAAGATGAAAAAGCTAAACCTTGCGAAAAGAAAAACAACGAAACTGCAATTCTTATTCTATTTTTTTGTTGAGTTGTATATTCTGAAGAATTATTCATGGCTAAAATTAATAATTTGCTTAATAATTTACAAAGTTAAGCTACTCTACTAAAACTATAAGCTTAAATGTAAAATTGGATAAGATTTTCCTTCACCATCTTTTTCAGACAATGATACGATTGCAAAACCCTGACTCAAATAAAAATCTACAGCTTGTTGATTTTGTTTATTTACATCAACAGATTTTACTTCTAATTCTTTTATTGAAAACTCTAACAATAACTTTCCTATTCCTTTTCTACGAAAATCGTTATGAATAAACAACATTTCAAGATTCTTTTCGGCTACGCCTAAAAATCCTACTAATTGATTTTGAAATTCGAAACCAAATAAAGTTACATGCGGAAAATAATTGGGTAAATTTTCTTTATAAAACTCAAAATCTTCTTGTTTTAAAAAATCATGTGTACTCTTTACAGAACTTTCCCAAATACCCTTCAAATCTTGATAATCTTTCTCTTCAATCCTTCTAATCATCATAAATCTTAATTAAATACAAAGATATAAACGACTACTTAAAAAAAACAATAAATTTATTTTACTGATAATCATTTTGTTAAAAAATATTTTAAAAATAAATGATTTTATAGTTTGGAAAAACGAAAAACCATTCTATATTTGCACTCGCAATAACGCATTAAGTGTTGTTATTGGAGAGTTGGCAGAGTGGTCGAATGCGGCAGTCTTGAAAACTGTTGAGGGTCACACCTCCGGGGGTTCGAATCCCTCACTCTCCGCTGAAAGGGATTCTATTATTTAGAATCTCTTTTTTTGTATAAATAAGTAAGTTTTCTTCCTTCATTTTCAAATGGTTACTCGAAAATAAATCCATCATTGTATGGGTTCGATAAATACCATTTTCATAGTATAAATTGCTGTCGAACACTATGTTTACAAATTCTCTTTTCTGTAAAGTATTAGCTTTAGAATAAACAAACTTCATATCTGTTAATTGATTCAGATTCTTTTCTAAGATTTTAAAAGCAACTTGTTGATCAGTACTATATCTCTCTATTGCCCCCTTTAATGTCATAATTTCATCATTGTAACTAGAAAACCAACGTTGATAAGTATCCTTACTTACTTCGTTTTTAATCCATTTTTCTTCTACCGAAAATAACTTCTCTTGAACTGCTAGTAATTGATTTTGTTTTTCAACAACCTTTTTTCTATTGTTTGACAACTCGATTTCAAGTGATTTATTCGTTTCAGACTTAATTTTATTGAGTTGAATAGATGATAAACTCATCAGCTCACAAATCTGTAAAAATTGATGATGAGCTTTTATAGCACTAATGTTGTTGTGTCGTGAATGTCTGCATTTATAATAGTAAAAATATTTTCCTGATTTCCCTCTCGACGGTGCTCCTGATAATGGTGTCCCACAATGGCATTTTAATATCCCTCGTAGAGGAAGTTCATCATCTATGACTACACGCTGTTTAGTTGGATTTTTAAATTTTTCTTGAACCATCACCCATGAAGCTTTATCGATGATTGGTTCATGGATCGCATCAAATAATCCCCCAGGATAATTTTTATAGGCTTCTACTTTTAATAATCCTGCGTAAACAGGATTTTTCAGAACACGTTCAATCGCCATATTTCCTTTGGTGATGAAACCAAGGTTTCTAGCTTCTTCTTTTATCAAATAAAGTGGCGTGTTTTTAAGAAATGCATCATAAATATGTCGAACAATTTTAGCTTCTGTTTCTTCTACAATTAGTTTTCGTTCTTTTCGTTCACCAATTTTCCTGTAGCCAAATGGAGCATTTTTAAAAACAAATCGTCCCTCTTTCGCTTTAGCAGTATAAATACCGCCTTTTACTTTTATACTTCGATTAATGTTGTCTTCTTCGGCTAGAAGTAATTGTAAACCTGCTCTGAAAAAACTACCAGGCGTGTCGTAATCGAAGATTATTCCTTCTGTAACACTTACAACTTGAATGTTGTATTTTTTCTGAAATAATTTCACCATACTCATCGCTTCACCTGCATCGCGACTAAAACGATCCAGTTGGTCGACAAGAAGATAATCAACAGTTTTGTAGTGTTTCTTAATAAAGTCTTTGAGTTTAATAAAATCTGGACGATCAAATGTGCGAGCACTTTTACCACGATCAATAAAAGTGTCTATTAATTTAACTTCATTAAATTCTAACCATTGATCAGTATAAAGTTCTTGTCGTTCTATTGAACCATTACTCTGTCCGAGCTGACTAAACCTAAGGTATCTTATTGCTCTTTTCATAGTATTCCTTTAAAGTGGTAGATAAAATGATCTCTATAATCAAATTTACAACTTTTTCTTCCTTCTTAGCTTGTCTTTTTTGATTTACATCGATATTATCTTTTTGATTATCAGATATTTTTAAATATTCATCACCTTTCTTCATCATCTTACTCTTTAATATTCATAAAGTTTTTAAACATTTGAATCGTTTAATAAAAAGTAGTTCTAAATGGTGAAGTAGCTATAAATAGGCATTTATTGGAGCTATATGTCAGGTATTGGTTTTGATTAACTTAGGAATTAATCAAGAGGTTAGTTTTGTAATTTGGAGAGGTCTTACAAAAAAATAGTAGACTAGCTAAAATGTATTTTTTGATGTATCTTCTTCGACAATCCTTCGACCTTTGTTCGACTGATGTTCGACAAAACATACTTTTTCTCGAACCATTGTCGAATGACACTCGAACAAACTCAGAGGAAATCGACTATTTTGTCTTAAAAAAAAATAGACGACAAAACAAGATTTATACCTTATTGTGTAAAAACAAAAAACTAGCTTAAAATACTTAGCGAGGTTATCACTATTATCAGTGATTGATTTTATATAACTTATTTAATATTTTTTTTTATGAAACTTTAGTTATAATGAAATTATACTTTAATTAGCATTATTTAATATTTATATTTGAATGATTTTTTTCAATATATAATATTCATTTATAAATTAAGAGCTATGATTTATTATCACTTTACTAATAATTTTCTCAATCAAATAAAATATGACGAAACGATTACAAAAGTTTTAGATAATTTTTTTGATGTAAATCAATATAAAAATAATATTAATGGTATTGGTAAAGTAGATTCTTTTACAAAAAGTATATATGTTTTCCGAAGCAAAAACCCTTTTTTTGAGGCAATTATTGAAGAAAAACAAATTGATGATAAAAATTTAAATAGAATTGTAGTATATTTTATTAGAGCATTAAAAAATCCAAAAAATACACTTCAAGATTATGTAGATATTAGGGATGGTAAATGGATTGAAAAAAATCCGTTTAACAACGAAGATTTAAATGATTTTTTACATAGTTATAATGATATTTCTAAAGTTAAAACTAAAATAGAAACCATCCCAGAAGAAATAATTGCTTGGCAAAATGATTATAAATTAAAAGTAGATTATGATATTTATGAACATTATAATTGGGTAAGTTATGCAATAAATAATACAACAAAAGAGGGTTTAAGGGTTGAAGATTCAAAAATATTTCAAAATATTTTTAAAAAGATAAGTAAAGATAATTATGGAGATATACTTCATATTACAGATGGCTCAACATATTATAAACTAGAAGATTATGAATATAACGTATTGTTATTTTATATTAATATACAGGTAAATGGTAGATCTATAATTCTAATTTTTGGAGGAGGTAATACTCATCTACAGAAAGATTATTTAGATAAAATTGAATTGGAATTTAATAGTTTATTTAATATTGATTTAAATACTATATTAAATATTAGTCAAATTAGTTTAAAAGCCTATCCAAGTTGGGTACTTAAGGATGAAGATTTATGGATGAAAATTCAAAAAAATAGTGAGTTTGGTAACCTATCTTTACTTCCTGAACAAACAGAATTTTTAGAAAAATTTAGATTTCCAAAATATATAAATGGACAAGCTGGTAGTGGTAAATCAACTATACTTTATTATTTGTTTTCAAATATCTATTATTATAAATGCGCAGGTGAAATAAAAGGAGAGTTAATTTTCCTAACTGAGAATGAAAATTTATTAACACATACGATTAATTCTATCTATGATCTAATTACAAATAATCCTGAATTTCAATTATCACAAAATGATACCGATTTAATAAATCTGAAAAAGAATTTTAACTCATTTAAAGAATTTTTAAAATCTTTTTTAGTTTATAAAGATGATTTTAGTGATGATTTGTATTTAGACTTTTCTATATTTAAGAAAAGATACGAAGACTCAGCAATTAGTTTAAATATTAAAAAGAAATTTTCAGCTGAGTTAGTTTGGTTTGTTATTACAACTTATATCTATGGATTTGATAAAGTAAATAAAATAACATCTGAAAATTTTGATCTCTTAATGCCTAAAGAAGGTAAAGAAATAATTAATATTGATGATTTTAAAACAATTGAAAATGAAATTTTAAAGCCGTTTTATGATAAATTAATCAACGAAAATGGTTATTGGACAAAATTATCATTAATTAAGTACCTTGAAAATAATGATCTAGTTAATAAAAAATATGAAGTCATCTTTTGTGATGAGGCACAAGATTTTACTAAGGTTGAATTAGAGTTTATTAATTCTATTTCCTTATATAATGATTACAATCTTGAAAATGTAGTTCAATATCCGATTGTATTTGCTGGTGATGCCTTACAAACTGTAAATCCTACAGGTTTTAAATCACAAGTTTTAACCTCAATGATTTATAAAAGTTTGACAGATCCAAAAGTAGGATTTAAATTAGATTCTTCAGATTTAGTATTCACTCCAAAATATAATTATAGATCCTCTAAGGCGATTGTTGATTTAGCAAATATCATTCAAACTTGGCGTAAAGTGAAATTAAATGAGGAAATTTCTAATTTACAAAAGTCAAAAAGAAATGACTCTTATCAAAATCAGAATTTAGTTGTTTTTGTTGATATTGATGAATTTCAAAATTCAACTGAAATAATTAACAAAGTTGAATATAAAACGATTATTGTTCCCGTAAACAATAATGAAATAGAAGAATATATTCTTAAATATCCTATTTTAAAAAAATTTAAAAATATTATTTCACCTATTGATGCTAAAGGATTAGATTTCTCAGAAGTAGTAATTTTTGGTTTTGGTGATTATACAATTGATTCTAATTTGGGTTTATATGAAGAAAAGTTTTTCTTTAATAAGTTATATGTTTCAGTAACAAGATCAAGAGATGAATTAATAATTATAGATTCTTTAAAAAGTAAAGAGGTTTTTTGGTCTTCTCTAATAAATAATTATTCTATATATATTGATAAAGAAAATAATGACCCTATAAATGCTTCATTTGATGATTATATTATTTCAAATAGTAATTCAATTATTCAAAGTAAAGAATACATAGTTGAAGAAGATGCTATTCAACAAAAAGAAATTGGTGATTTGAATAAAAATATTCCTATTTTAAGGATTGCTTCAAATCATTTTTACAAAATAGATAATTTAAAAGAATATTATTATTGTTTAGGAATTATTGAAGAAATTAGTGAAAATTATTCTAAAGCATCAGAGTATTTCTTTAATAAAGAATTAGCAAATGATGATTCAGCTAAGAAGAGAGGATTGATGTCTTTATGGAATTCAAATGAATATAACGAAATATTAGAATATAAACACTTAAAAAATAATTTTAAAAGATTAATTGATTGCATATCCTATGTAATTATTGAAAAGCAAAATTTATTTGATGAAAATGATTTAGAAATTATTGAAAAATATCAAAGAGAATTATATGAGATTAAAGATAAGTCAATTAATAAAAAAACATTAATTAATCTATTTATTTTTAACATAAAGAACAATTTTGATAATGATATAGTTGTAAGGTCATTTCAGATTTTAATCGATCAATTTAAGAGTGATGTTATTTTAGATGATATAAAAAATTTAGATAGTGTATTTTATGACAAAAAACTTTATAGCCAGGTTATTAATTTAAATTCAAATTTTAATATTGATAACCCATATTATTATTTTTCTAGAGCTGAGTTATCAAAAAGAAAGAGGAAACACGAAGATTATATAGTTAATCTAGGTAAAATTATTTATGGTGATTTTATTAAAAATAAAGGGTTTGAAAGTTTTATTAATGAGAATGATATTGCACAACAAATTTTAGATTATTATAGAGACAATGATTTAGAAGAATTAGAATATAACGATTTATATTTTAATATTTATATCGTAGTAAGTCAATTATATTGTGAAGAAACTATAGAGGATTCTACCTTAAAACTTATTGAAAATGATTTTAAAAATGAAAAAAGAGATTTAGAATTATTATCTTTTTATTACTATTTATTGTGTGAAGATTGTTTTGATAATATTATTTACAATAAAGCATTATTTCTATGGAAAAAATTATTTTTAGAATTAAATGAGAATAACTTAGATAATCTAAATATAGAATATAAAATTTTATGTGAATTAAAGAATTATCCTTACTCACCTTTTACAATAGAAGAAGATGCAAATAGTAATAATATTTTAACGGAAATCAAGGTTGAAAACTTTAAACAATTTAACAATCTAGAAATTAGGGATTTAGGTCAATTTAATTTAATTGTAGGTGACAATAATATAGGAAAGACTACAGCTTTAGAAATGTTTTTAATTAATGAAAATGAGTCTGAAACATATAATCGTTTATTGCATTCTTATATTGAAAGATCTAAATTAATACCTGATAGAATTACTGATTCAGAAAGGGATGATTATATTTTTAATGTAAATAGTGATTTCCTTAATACGTTCTACACATATAACTCAGATAGCAATCCATTAATTACCTTTTTTAAAGGTAAGTGCGTTCATAAAATAATTTTAAATATAAAGAAGACTGAAAACTTTATCACTGGATATAATCTTTATAAATTTTCTAAAGAGAAAAAATACAATTCTCAATTAGAGTTAGTGAATACTTTAAATTCTCCATTATATTCTTTCGGAAAAGGTTATGGTAATGATTTAGGGAAGGCTTTTGATAAGTATATAAAAGAAGCTAGACTTGAAAACATTTTCAAACAAAATCTTTCACTATTTATCAATGATATTGAAGATGTTTATTTAAATAGTAATGGTGAAATTAGAATTAGGATCATTAATGAAGATATTGATAAACCTTTATACAGTTTTGGTGATGGTGCGAATAAACTATTTAGAATACTAATGTTGTTAACTATACATAAAGGTAAAACTATTTTAATAGATGAGATAGATTCAGGAATTCATTTTAGTAGATTTCAAAAGTTTTGGGAAATAATTATAGAAGTAGCTTTAAAAGATAATACACAAATAATTTCTACAACTCATAATATTGAATGTTTAGAATATTTAGTTGAAGCTTTAAAAAATATTGACAACGTTAGAGAAAAGGCAAGAGTTATAAAAATTTCAAGAACAAATAGATTAAAATCAGTTACATACGATTTTAATAATTTTAATCTAGCAATTGAAGATAATATTGAAATACGAGGTTAATTATGAAAAAAATATTCTGTGAAGGTATTGGAGATCAAATTTTTATTGCTGATTTCATTGAATATCATTTTGATATTATTTTTCAAAGAGATTACAATAAAAAAAATGATAAAATAAGAGTTCATAATGCTGAAATTGAAATAATATCTATAGATGGTTGCTCAAAAATTAGAAAACAGATTTATAAAGAACAATTTATAGATAATACGGAGAAAGGTGGTGTAAATATTGTTGTTTTTGATGCAGATTATAAAAATATTGGAAATGGTAATAATGGTTTTCAAAGTTGTTGTCAGAAATTGGATGATTTAAAAAAAGAATTAACTTTTGAGTATTTTCTTTGGCCAAATCATGAAAATGATGGTTATTTAGAAGATGTTCAAAAAAATATGATACCTAAATCAAAATTACCAATTATAAATTGTATGGACTCTCATTTTAGTTGTTTAGATAGTTTGAGAGGAGAACATAATTTGCTTGAATTTGGTGATAAAGCTAAAATTTCAATATATCTACATTATTGTCAAAAGAATAGTATACCTTCTTTAGTAAGATACAACGAAGAGGAGTATTGGAATTTAAATGTAGAAGAAAATGACTCACTTTTTAGATTTAAAAATTTTTTAAATGAAAAATTAGAATTAATTAAAGAAAATGAATTAGTGTAGATTTTATTTTGATGGATGTAGTTTTTGATTCCAAAAAAGCAATTAAATTAACAAATAACTATAATTTAATTAATTAATTATAAAAAGTAGACTTATACCAAGAGGAACTACAAAAACACCTTATTAAAGGTGTTTTTATATTTTAATTTAATGTATATATATTATAAAAATTGATTAAGCTTCTTTATATATTTTTGCAAAATCTTTTAAAGCATTTATGATCTTTGGATTATTAACACTAATTGCTTTACCTGTTGAAGAATCTTTTTTTATAACTTCATAAGGCATATTTTCTTCTTTATGTAGTCTTTCAAGTTCTTTTTGTAATGCTTTTGCAAATCCTGTATCGATTCTATTTTGAGGCTCTAATAGTTCTCGATTATCTACTTGAAGTAATTCTCCAATTTTGTTTAATTTATCACTACTTGGTTGATAATTATTAGAATTCCATTGACTAACAGTTGTATAATCAACATTTACCCATAGTGACAATAAGCGAGATGAAATACCCTTTTCACTTGTAATACTCTTTATTCTATTTAGATTCTTTTTTTTAGGCATAAAAATTATAGATAAAATAGTTTGTGTTATACACAAACTTTATTTATATTTGTTTCAGTTAAAATAAAATAGCGACAAATTGATTTACTAATTTTAGTATTTCTTTAAATGATGTCACTCATGAAAGAAAACCGCAAAAATCCGAATGAGTTGATATGGGTTCGCCAATTTCTATTAGATTTTACTATTTTTGTAATATATCTAATAGGGCGGACTTCATGTTAGACTTTTTCGGAACCATAATACTCTTATGGATGGCTCTTTGCGGTGCCACTTTCAAAAGCTTTGAAGTTCGTCCTTATTATTTAGTGTAGACTTCAACTCTATAGAGAAGACATCGTTCCATAAAACCCAGCACAAAATGAGAACGAAACAATTTCCATTCCTCCGTAAAAAACCGCCAGACAAAGTCTGTTGGTATTACTAATTCTTTTAAAGAACAATACTCCGTTTTTATAACATTTTTAAAACACGGATCGTAAAGCAAAGGGCTATCCTTTCTTTACACGCTCTCTATCGCAGCCTCAGTATTGAGACTTTGACAGCATTTGTTTTATCTTTTTTATTCGCACATTAAAAGTAAAACCTTTATTGACATTTTCCAAATTTATTGGGGCTACTACCTACTTTAAGTTGTAAGCAATAAGTATAGTTGAAATGACTAAGATTCATTTTAAGTTGTGAAAACCTAAAAACTTACAATAAATCAAAACTATTATAGTAAAACCCATTATTATGCTAGAAAAAGAATTTGAATTATTAAAAAAAGGTAATTCTACTGCTTTGGAACGTATTTATATCAGATATAATAAACGAATCTTTTGGTTTGGTAAACAAATAATTAAGGATGAATTTGTAGTGGAGTGTTTGTTACAAGATGTGTTTCTGAAACTTTGGGAATATCGAGAGAAGATAGAGTCCTCTGATCATATCTTTTTCTTTTTGAGATTTGTAATGAAATACAGTTGCTATTCTCATTATGCTAAACCGAAGAATAAGTTTTTTAGAACTGTGAATTCATTAGAGAACTATGAGAATTATCAAAGTTATTTAGCTGGATATGATCCCGCTGATGTAATAGAAAATCTGAACGAACAAGAAAGGCAACAGCACTATTTTGATCAAATTATAAAAGTATTACCCTTATTAAGTACTGAAAGAAAACATTTGATAGAACTCTGTTTAAAACATGGATTTCAGTATAAAGCGATTGCTCATGTAATGGGAAGAGGAATCACCGAAACAAGTAATGAAATTAAAAGTGCTATTGAAGATCTTAAGAAGATTTTAAGTCATCAAGATAAGTTAATTATTAAAACCAAAACAGTCTCTACAGAAGAGAAGCAAGAAAAGATGACAAAAACACAATCGTTGATTTTACAACTTCGATGCGAGCATAAACAATCTTTTGCAAACATCGCAGAAGAATTAGAACTGTCTCAAAAAGAAGTACACAATGAGTTTATAGTCGCCTATAAATTTACTCAACAAAATAAAGTTCAATCCCTAAACTATTGATGATGGAGAAATCTACTTTAATACTCACTCGAAAAATACAGTTAATTGTTGATTTACCTACCCAAGAAGAACGTCAAGAGGTTTTGGAAATACTTTATAAATGGAGAAACAGGTGTTATAGAGCCGCTAATTTGATCGTTTCTCATTTGTATATACAAGGGATGGTGAAAGAGTTTTTGTATCTTTCAGAAGGGGTTATACACAAGTTGGTTGATGAAAAGAAAGATGAAGCAGGAATTTTACAACGTTCGCGAATAAATACCACTTATCGTGTGATATCAGATCGTTTTAAGGGTGAAATTCCGATGAATATATTATCGTGTTTAAATAGTAGACTCCAGAGTACTTTTAACAAAGATTATCAAGAATATTGGAGAGGAGAAGCTTCTTTAAAAAACTTCAAACGGGATATGGCATTTCCTTTTGGATTAGAAGGCATTAGCAAATTATCTTATCATCCCGAGAAAAAAAGTTTTTGTTTTCGATTGTTTCAACTTCCATTCAAAACCTATTTAGGAAGAGATTTTACAGATAACAAAAAACTATTGGAACAAGTAATAAATGATGAAGTTAAACTTTGTACGTCGCAAATAAAAATAGAAAAAGGTAAAATATTTTGGTTAGCTGTTGTAGAAATTGTAAAAGAAAACCATCAATTACAACCCGAAAGGATAGCAGAAGTGTCCTTATCATTAGAATATCCATTGGTTGTAAAAGTAGGTAAATCTAGACTTTCCATCGGAACCAAAGAAGAATTTTTATATAGAAGATTAGCGATACAAGCGTCTCGTAAACGAATGCAAGCAGGAGTAACCTATGCTAAATCGGGCAAAGGAAGAACGAGAAAACTAAAAGCTCTCGAAAAAATGAGTCAATTAGAACGTAATTACGTACATAATCGATTACATGTTTACAGTAGAAGGTTAATCGATTTTTGTATCAATAATAAAGCAGGAACACTTATATTATTGGATCAAGAAGAAAAGATGGAGCTAGCCAAAGAAGAAGAATTTGTACTGAGGAATTGGAGTTATTATGAACTGATGACCAAAATAAAATACAAAGCTGACAAAGCAGGAATTGAGCTTATTATAGCATAAATTATAATTTTTGAGGGTGATTGAGGTTGATTACGAACACTCACTAAATGTAAACAACATATACAACGGCTTACTTATCGTTCTTTCACCAATATATAATAGCAGGATACTCCCAACATGAAGGCAGGATAAAGGCAACATAGTGACAGTAGAATGTATGTTAAATATTTTGTAGTCCTGTGATCTAGAATTTTTTTATTTAAAAAGACAATTCGAAGATTTTTAAAAAAAAACTTGGCTACAACTCCTACGTTAACTTTGGAAATGAATTTAAATAAATGAATTTTGAACATTATAAAAATTTTGTTTGTCTATGTTTAACCTTGATTGGGTAAATAATAGAAATTCAAATCTTAAAACACTATAATTTTGAGGGTGATTGTACACCCATAAGGTGAGGTTTGTAATAAACACTCACTAAATGTAAATTACATATACAACGCGTGGGTTCACTTACTTTCATCAATAATTAATAGCAGATACTCTTTGATGTTAAAAGCAAGATAATGAGAACGTATATTTGTCTGAAATTCGTATTTCGGAATTGGAGTTCGTTTATAACAAAGTGAATTTGTGAGAAAACATTTTTCATCTATCTATATTCAACTTAAAATAAAAAAATTAATAGAATTTCAATCCTCAAAACACTTTAATTTTCATCCGCTATTTTCTCGGCTTATTAAAGAGTTTTTATCGGATAGGTGAAAGCATAACATCTGTCATCCTTTCAATGGCTGTCACAGCCAACTTTATTAAATATTATGGATTATTCACTTTCATAAGTGATTTGATTAAAAAGGATAGATTTTCAATCAAAAGAAATAAAAAGGCAGCTAAGTTTGAAAGGACTCCTGCGCTATAGCCAGCCAAAAGCTTACGGCATAATGAAACAGAAAAACAAAAATAAAGTTATTTTTTCTGTTTCACCCTTTGGGACTTAATCCGTTTCCTTTTGTCTCTGCACTGTCCTTTCCGATTTACTGCTTTCTTTTTCTCCTTTTTCTTTTGAAAACTAAATCTAAATAAAGATTTAGTTATTTTCAATTTCTTGTATATACATATAGTAAAATGCTTTTACATAAAAGCGTACAATTGTAATTACGTATTGATGTAAATATGTACATATTTAAACCCGTTGTGCATTTTAAATGATTTGAATTTTTAGGTTGTTAATATTTCGATTAAAGTATGTTTTATTAATGTACTGAATCACTGTTAGTGCAGTAATTTTAGCTAGAATTCTGGTTTTAAACCCCTCAAAAGTCTTTGCATAATTACGTCTAATCATAAATTGATCGCATAGTTGAGAAAATAAAGTTTCAATTCTTTTTCGATACTTTTTGAATGTATAAAACTGAGGTTTGTAATCTTTTTGATTGGATCTTTTCGGTGTTTCTAATTGTATATTAACTTCATTAAATAAGTCAATTTGAATTGTTTGCGACAAATACCCTTTGTCCCCAAGTAGCACACAATCTGATAGTTGAGATTTTATATCTTTCAAAAAATGAATATCATGAACAGATGCGGGACTAATATCAATACTCTGGAAAACACCAGTTAAAGAACAAGCAGCATGAAGTTTATAGCCATAAAAAGACATTTGCTGAGAAGCACAAAAACCTCTATTTGGTGTACTATACTGATGTTCTTTGCAAATTTTTGAGCGATTAATTCTTGCTATTTTACACACTTCCAACGGCATACTATCAACGATAAAACAATTTTCAAATTCATTAAATTCTTTCGCTAATTTGAGTCGAATACTATTAATTTGCTCTGATAATATACGTTTTCTACGATTGTAAATACTACGCTCAATTTTACAACTTAGCGCTTTAGGAAGATTTCGAAATAAATGATTTTCACTATCAATACCCATAAATTCAGCTGTTAAAACAAGACTTATGAGTTCTAAATCAAAAAGTTTAGGTCTTCTACGTTGATAAATTAAAAGTGTATCTGTTGATATTTTTCGTAGAACTTCCAATATTCTTTCGTAATTTGCAAGTAAGTTGTTCATTGTGAGTGTCTTGTGGTTAAAACAATTTACTGATTTTCAATCAAATGAACAACTTGATTCTTTATTAATCAAAATGCACAACGGGTATATTTAAGTAAACATATATCCACTTGCTACTTTAAAAGCGTATTTAACTATCTATAAACATAATTCAATAGTGTTGTATTTCTTTTATACTATATATTCTGATTTTCTAACAGATTTGCAATCTTCATTTCTAAATGGTAGCATTTGGAATTTAGTGACATAATTTGTCTTATAATCAATTCCTCATAGATACCTTACTTTGTAAAACAATCATAAAGAGCTTAATGCAGTATCCAAAAACTTATTTTTTTTTACAAAGTATTTTTTTTTAGAACGATTATTTTGTAGCGAATGGTCAAATTAAAATGTATTCATTTATACAATTATTTGGAAACATATAAATGTTTTGGAAAAAGCAAGCGGGAGTTGGGCAGAGCCCTACTCGCTTGCCTCTTTACTGCGTTACAGAGGATTTTCGTATACCAGAGGTATACTTTTGACCATATAAGCCCTTTATAATCACAAAAATGGTATACTACGAGGTATACATAAAGAAAAGATGAAGTTGATTTAGAAAATTAAGAAGATGAAGCAGAACAATACCAATAGCATTCGTTATTCAAAAGAAACAGATGAAAAATTAGAGAAGCTGGCTGAAAATTTAAGACGAAGCAAAAAAGAATTGTTTTGTCAGATGGTGGATTATTTTTATCGATGTAAAAAAGATCCTTCAGACACTGGAGATGAAATCTTGAAGAAAGAACTTTCTTCAGGAATCAGTCGTATTATAGCTTTTATTCGACAGCAAGAAAAAGATTTCTTATTGCCTTTGTTTTCTGATACTGCTATTCTAAAAAATGCTTCACATAATCAAAAAGAGTTGTTAGAAAAAATAGAACAGTATTTAGTAGAAGAAACTAAACAAACTTCAATACTTACGAAACAAAATCTACAGATCACAAATGCATTAAAATATTTAATGTCAAAACAGAAAGAAAAACAAGTTCTCAAAGAACAATTTATTCAATTATTAGATAATTATATCTACAAGCGAGAAGAAATGGGTTGGACAACTTCAGGATTAAAAAAAGAAGAGCTTGTAAATCGTATAAAACAATCACTTAAAAATCTATAAAGATGTTTATCCATATTACAGATTCTGAAACAGGTAATAATAAAGGAAGTTGTGGACTATTGGTTAAATATTTAGAAAAAGAAAATAACCTATCAGAACAAAAGAAAGACCTTGAATATTGGTTTAATCATCAAAATAAAACAATTTCCCCTCAAGAAGTTCGTGTAAATATTGACCATAATATTGCCAAATTAAGTCGTAATGATGCAAAGTTTTTTCTCATTAATATTAGCCCAAGCGAGCAAGAAATTATGCATTTAAAAGAGCGTTTTGGAAATAAAGGTACAGAAGAAAAGTTAAAAGAATATGCTAATAATATCATGGATGCTTACGCTCAAAACTTCAAACGAAATGGAATTGAAAATGCGAAAGATTTACTGTGGTATGGAAAATTAGAACATCATCGCTATTACCATCATACAGATGAAGAAGTAAAACAAGGATTAGCTAAAGTAGGAGAATCTAAAGCTGGTGAGCAAATGCATATTCAGATTATTGTCAGTCGAAAGGATCGTACAAATAAAATCAAGCTTAGTCCAATGAATACCTCACGAGGCAAAAATAAAAGTCATTCTGTTAAATTGGGACAATTTGATCGAGTAGCCTTTAAAGAATCAGGCGAACTCATTTTTGATAAAATGTTTGAATTTAATCGTTCATTAGAAGATTCACTGCACTACAAACTTATTATGAAAAATGGCAATGCAGAACAAAAAAGAACAGTTCATTTATTCAATCAACTTGAAAATAAATTAAATGATTCAGACAGACAAACTATTTTCGATACAACAAAAGACATTTACAGAAATAACACAATTGATTTTGAGAAAATAATAAACACCCTAAAAATATCAATTGGACTAATTAACCTTCTATTTACAAATAATCTTCAAGAAAATGAGAATATAGAAGAGCAATCAGTTCAAAATAAAAAGAAGAAAAGGAGGAGGCGTACTCCAAGGTTATAAAATTTATACAATTATGGCAGTATCCAAAAAACTGTGTAAACATAAAATAAAGTGGGTTTGTATAATTCACCTTATTTATTTTATTAAATTCATAAAATACAGTTTATTATGAAAAAATATCTAGCACAATTCATTCAAAAACAAAGTCATTTAGAAGGGATCAAAACCCAAGAAGACCTAAGTATATTATTAAAGGAATTACATTCTGATTTATTAGAATCTATACTACAAGGCGAACTTGAAGCGCATTTAGGTTATTCCAAAAATGAGAAGAGTGATAATCCAAATGCACGTAATGGCACTACTTCAAAACGTTTAAAAGCGAATATGGAGAATCTACGATAGAAGCTCCGCGAGATCGTGAAGGGAGTTTTGAACCAATTATTGTCCCTAAACATCAATCCAAATCAATTTCCGTTGAAAATATGGTGATTTAGCTTTATGCAAAAGGTCTGAGCGTTTCAGATATTGAACAAGAACTTCACGAATTATACGGTTACAAACTCTCTACATCAGCGATATCCATCATTACTGATAAAGTGAATGGTCAAGTGTTAGATTAGCAAAATCGCCTCTTAGAATCGGTTTATTGTATTGTTTGTTTGGATGGATGGTATTATGTTTAAGGTTCGTCAAGGCGGAAAAGTATTCAATAAATCGATTTATTTAGCTGTTGGCTTATAAACCGTGAAGGACACAAGGAAATACTTGGAATTTGGCTTAGAGAGAACGAATCTACTGCTTTTTGGCAAGGCGTAATGACCGATTTGAAAGCACGAAGTGTAGAAGATATTTTGGTTACTGTAACCGATAATTTGAACGGATTTACAGAGGCAATTAACAATATTTTTCCCTAAGCTAACACACAAATTTGTGAGGTTCACTAGATTCGAAATTCAGATCGATATGTGGTTTGGAAAGATAAAAAAGAGTTTACCTAAGATATGAAATTGATTTACAATGCAACAAATAGGGAGATGTCAGCTAATGAGTTAGACCAATTTGTCGAAAAATGGAATCAAAAATATCCCTACGCGATACAATCTTGGAGAAACAATTATCTCATGTAATTTAATTTTTTATTTGTATTCGATGAATCTTCGATTAGGGACGAATTGACTGTGTTTTTTGACTTTCCAATTGAAATCAGAAAAATTATTTACACCACCAATCTTATCGAAAATTTGAATGGAAAAATACACAAATACACCAAAAAAAAGAAGGTATTCCCAACGGGCAAAGCCTTGAAAAAGGCTGTATATCTATCATTAATACAAATTTCTAAAAAGTCGGCAGAGTCAATTCATAATTGAGGGAAAATTCTAAATCAATTTTTAACTATATTTGAAAAAAGGGTTCAACTATAAAAAGTCAAACCCATCTGAAATATCTTTACACAAAATTATGGTCAGTGTCTTTTTTGATTTATTTTTTTCTTTTATAGACATTTTCTATTTCCCTTTTTGAAACACATGTAGAGCTTTTTTTTTAAATCCCGAAGAAAATATTTTTAAATCTAAAAGTATATAGTTCCTCGACATTACTTATTTTACCGTTTCGTTTACCTTTTTTATTACTTACATTTAAATAATGTAATTTGGTTTTAAAAATTATATATTTTACACAATATCTGTCCTTTAATAATAATTGAAAATAATCCGATTAACCGTCTTATTTAAACACCTACTGTGCAACCTCTCAATTCGTTTTCGTAGAGCTGAACAACACTTGGTGTTGTACAACTAATATTAGTTCACTACAATATCTTTATTACTGAGTGCCACAGGGAAAGTAATAACGCTTGCAAAGCGAATGTCTTTTAGATAACAGATATAAGTCTACGAATAATATTTATACTTTTTCTTTTCACATTGATTTAGCTTAATATTTTCCTCATTCTTTCAGGTAACCATCGAAGTCCTCTCAATTCCTTAGTTATCAAATATCAGCTTCTTCCTACTTTCATTTTATTGAAATAAAACTTAAAACCTTTTGTTTATAATGTCTGCTGAGTGGTAATATGGTTTTGCCTTTTAAAACAATATTAGTTTCGTTAATAGACTCTACATGATTGCTATTCAGTAAGTATGATTTATGAATTTGAATAAAAAACTCAGGGAAATGAATGCTCAGTTTTTTTAAACTTTTTCTTAATACAATTTTCCTGTTTGATTTGTAAATTGTAGAATAGTTACCTTCAGCCTGAATATAAAGTATATTATTAAGATTTATAAAATGAATTTTTCCAGAATCTTCAATGGTTACCGAAGATTGATTTATTATACTAAAAGCCAGCTCCAATTGAGAATAAAGCGTTATTTTGGTGACAGGCTTCATAATATAGCCTAAAGGTTTTGTCTCTAGTGCTTTATTAAGAGTATCCTTATCTCCGTATGAGGTGAGATAGACAAAAGGAATATTTAAGGCTTTAAGATGTTTTGAAACTTCAATACCATTAATATTACCAGCTCCTAAATTGATATCTAATAAAGCCAGACTAATTTTCTGATTATATTTTTTAAGATTTTTAATTTCGGATATTTCGCTTACGATTCCAGTAACTTCATATCCTAATTCTTCCAGAGATATTGATACAGATGCCGCTATAATCATTTCATCTTCAATAATTAATATTTTTTTTTCATTGAATTATAAATTAAATACCAATTGTGTTGAGAAGAATTTTTTGTTTAATTTATAATGTTTTAATTCCCCTTTTAGCTGAATGGTTAAGATTTCGATAAGATATAGCCCTGTGGTTTTGGTTTCTTTATTTTTGAGTATCGGTTGATATCCACTGCCAGTATCATTTATTGTTAATATTATTTTGTTTTTGTTTTTACTTAATGTTATAAGGATCTGATCATCTTCTGAATGAAGCGCATATTTTATACTATTGGTTAATAGCTCATTTACGATAAGTATTAAAGGAATAGCTTTAGATATTTCCATTTCTACAGACTCTGCACGAAGAGAAATATATTGTGCTAGATGCACGGGAATTAATTCTTCCTTGGTTTTCTGTATCACATCTTGTAATACCGATTGGATGTTAATGCTGCTATAATTATTAACCTGATAGATGTATTTATGAATTGTAGAAATACTATGGATTCTATTCTCTATTTCTGTTAGTTTGTTTTTCAATAACTCATTATCCGTTTTACTTGTTTCTATTTTCATTATTCCGGCAAGCATCATTAAGTTGTTCTTCACTCTATGGTTATTTTCTTTCATAAGAACTTCATTGTAACTGAGTGAATCTCTTAATTGTTTATTATTTCTACTCAAAAGATTACTTTTAATAGAGATTAACTTTTTTTTGGTATAAAGTATGACGAGAAGTCGGACAATAATTATAGAAAACAATATAAAAAGAATTATTAATGCAATTAATATATTATTGGTTTTATTCTTTTCATTTATCAGTGCACTGATATTTGCTATTTTAATTTCATTTTGTCTATTGTCATATTTTTTTTCCAGTATAGCAATCTGACGTATGTTGTAGATGCTATCCATCCTTTTAGTGGTTAGTGATAGACTATCAGCATATAATAGTGCCATTTTATAATTATTTTTATATGAATAGAATTCTTTTAAACATTTATATAAGTCAATGCGATTAATATCTTCTTTGGAGCTTGAAAGGATTTTTATGGCTTCATGAAAATTTTTTTCATACAAATCGACTATTTTATGATCTTTATAGATCCTTGCAAGAGATCCCCGTAAGCTGGCTGCAACATATTTGTTGTTAATACTATCATGATATCTAATTGATTTTTTCTGATAATAAATTTTTTCATTAAAATCCGTTGATAAATAAGCATTTAAAAAATAAGCAGATGCAACTTCACCGGATTTATATTGAAGAGCCTTTTTTGCATAATATTTAGCCGAATCTTTTTTATTGGTCATCACCCTATAGTATGATGACATTCTTACATTCCAAAGTTGGAGAATATCTTCTTCTGTAGTTTTTGAGATATTAGCTTGGCATTGTTTCAGGCTAATTATCGTGTTCTTTTTGTCACTAATTTTTTCATATAATTTGGCATTCAGGAGATGAATCCTAGCTTTTTCATTAGACTTTAAGTTTCCATTTTTAAGAAGCTTGATAGATAGGGTAAGAGCATATTCGTTATTATTGCAAATTTCTTGAGCACGCAAATATTGTATATAAAGTCTGATGTTGTTTTTAAATTTTATTGGAGGTAGAATTTTTATTACTTCCTTGCATTGGTCTAATCTTAATAAGGAATCTGTTTTTGAAAATAAATTATCATTCTTTACCTGCGAAAAACACGAAAATGAAAAACAAATTAAAGATATAAAAGTCCATATTGTCCTTGAACAGAGATGAGTTACTTTCATTTTATTATACATTCTTTTATTTAACAAACTAACTAGTAACTATATAAGAAGAATCTTTTTTTTAAAATACCCTGTGCTCCAAATGTATTACCGCCGCCAACAAAAACGTCTACTCTATAAGTATAAGTACCCGCTTCAAGAATATCGTGATTCACAACCTTCATTGTAGTGCTTCCTGTCATATAAGCAGATGTTATAATATTCGCGTCAGTGCTTTGAAAGACATTTCCTCCTCCTGTAGTATCGTTAGTAGTTCCAATAAAATCAGCTGCTCCTATACTATTTACAGCAAGACTCCAACCTTCTTTCCAGGTACCATCTCCCCTAAGAAAGGTTGTAGCTGTTGCGCCAGCCGGTAGCTTTGCAATCGTTACTGCCTGGTCTGCTAAATCTACTGTAGAAATAGCTCCATCTAGTATTTTAGCAGAAATTACAGCATTATTTGAGATTGTTGTTTGATTACTATTGGTTACAGCTGTCACATCTCCATTTAGCGCTCCTCTTTCAAATATATTTGCACTTGAGAGTGTTACAGAGGCTGAGCCAGTGTAATTTTGTCCAGTAATTTTCACCCATTTAACACCATTATGATAATAATAATCAACTTTTGTAATATCTATAGTGTCACCACTAATATTTGTACCAGTTACCGGCGCTGTGACATAAATTAATGTTCCTTGTTGCTTGCTATCATAAAGATTGTTTTTTAAGAACAGTTCATTTCCTGTTATTTGAGGATCTATAATTCCATCTACATTAGTAAGATCGCCTGCCGATGCGGTAATGTCTAATGTTGCTTGCGGATTTTCTGTATTAATGCCGAAATGACTAAAAGCAGTACTGGAAAAAGAAACTACCACAATAATAAAATGTTTCTTCATTTTTAATTTTCCTGCAATAATAACATTATTTTGATTCTAAAAAAAAACATGTGGATGAAGTTCAAAATCATGATGACGAAATACATAAACTGCTTCATCGGATTTATATGCTGTTTATGGGAGTTTTTGATTTAGTGATCTTTTTATTGTCCATTAGTACTAAAGTGAAAAGATCTATTCTCCGTATCGCTTTGGTAATTACCAGTTTTTACTCTTATTATGCTTTTGGAGACAAAAGAAACTTGTATACTGTCGTTAGACTTTAGTCGATTAGGATTCGGAGCCACCTCTGTGGAGGCTTCTACAGAAAACCATTCTAAAAATAACAATTAGTTTACTAATGTTAAAGTAGAGTTATCTTGAAGATATATAAAGGGTTAATTTACATAATTAACCCTTTTTTTTGAATTATATATGAAGTTTTCATGTTACTCCATTGTAATGGCTGTGATATGAACACGATCAGAATTTTTACTTCCAAAAGTAACAGTTACGAAATTCTCTGCATCCCCGCCGCTTTGGTAACCACCAACACCCTCTATTAAAATAGTGTAATCTGTGTCAGGTTCTGCTATAAACGATGCGTTCAAATTATTAGTGTAAAGTAACCCCCTATTCTGAGCTCCTTCAATTGGAACTATATTTTCAGTTAAATTTAAACTACCTACTCTTAATGCTGTTCCTACCCAGGAATTTCTATTATTATTACTTAAATTATAAGATATTGTAGTACTTATCTGAAGAATAGTACGTTTTGAAAATCTAGGTAGTGTTATGCTTAATAAAGGCTTTTTTGTTCCATTAGTTCTTTCTATTAACATGTCTTGTGATGATAACGCATCAGTATTTGGTGCGTATGCATAGGTAACCGTTGACTTTGGTTGTTCCCAACTTACTCCCGTACTGTTAGATATTAATATAGATCCGTCTGCCCCTTTTTGAATTTTTGAAGGAGTCACTGCTTTGTCTGCTAAATCTACTGTAGAAACGGTGCCATCTACAATCTTTGTAGTATTTACTGAGTGGTCTGCTAATTTTAAAGCCGTTACTGCTTGGTCTGCTAAATCTACTGTAGAAATGGTGCCATCAATAATCTTTGTAGTATTTACTGAGTGGTCTGCTAAATCTACTGTAGAAACGGTACCATCGATAATCTTTGTAGTATTTACTGAGTTGTCTGCTAATTTGATAGCCGTTACCGATTGGTCTGCTAATTTTAAAGCCGATACTGCTTGGTCTGCTAAATCTGCTGTAGAAACGGTGCCATCGATAATCTTTGTAGTATTTACTGAGTGGTCTGCTAATTTTAAAGCCGTTACTGCTTGGTCTGCTAAATCTACTGTAGAAATGGTGCCATCAATAATCTTTGTAGTATTTACTGAGTGGTCTGCTAAATCTACTGTAGAAACGGTACCATCGATAATCTTTGTAGTATTTACTGAGTTGTCTGCTAATTTGATAGCCGTTACCGATTGGTCTGCTAATTTTAAAGCCGATACTGCTTGGTCTGCTAAATCTGCTGTAGTAATCTCGCCATCGATAATCTTTGTAGTATTTACTGAGTTGTCTGCTAATTTTAAAGCCGATACTGCTTGGTCTGCTAAATCTACTGTAGAAATGGTGCCATCAATAATCTTTGTAGTATTTACTGAGTGGTCTGCTAAATCTACTGTAGAAACGGTACCATCGATAATCTTTGTAGTATTTACTGAGTTGTCTGCTAATTTGATAGCCGTTACCGATTGGTCTGCTAATTTTAAAGCCGATACTGCTTGGTCTGCTAAATCTGCTGTAGAAACGGTGCCATCTACAATCTTTGTAGTATTTACTGAATGGTCTGCTAATTTTAAAGCCGTTACTGCTTGGTCTGCTAAATCTGCTGTAGTAATCTCGCCATCTACAATCTTTGTAGTGTTTACTGAGTTATCTGCTAATTTGATAGCCGTAACTGCCTGGTCTGCTAAATCTGCTGTAGTAATCTCGCCATCGATAATCTTTGTAGTGTTTACTGAGTTATCTGCTAATTTTATAGCCGTAACTGTTTGGTCTTCTAAATCTACTGTAGCAATAGTTCCATCGATAATCTTTGTACTGTTTACTGAGTTGTCTGCTAAATCTACTGTAGCAATAGTTCCATCGACAATCTTTGTAGTATTTACTGAGTTGTCTGCTAATTTGAAATCCGTAACTGCCTGGTCTGCTAAATCTACTGTAGTAACAGCTCCATCGATAATCTTTGTAGTATTTACTGAGTTATCTGCTAATTTGAAAGCTGTAACTGCCTGGTCTGCTAAATCTACTGTAGAAATAGTTCCATCTAAAATTTTTTCAGAGATTATCGCATTATTTGAGATTGTTGTTTGGTTACTATTGGCTGCAGCTGTCACATCTCCAGTTAGTGCAGCTCTTTCGAATGTGTTTGTACTTGAGAGCGCTACAGAGGCTGAGCTGGTGTAATTTTGTCCATTGATTTTCACCCATTTAACACCATTGTAATAATAATATCCAACTTCTGTAATATCTATAGTGTCTCCACTAAGATTTACATCAGTTGCTGGTGCTGTAACATAAATTAATGTTCCTTGTTGCTTGCTACCATAAAGGTTATTTTTTAAGAACAGTTCATTTCCTGTTATTCGAGGAGCTATAATTCCATCTACTCTAGTAAGGTCGCCTGCCGATGCCGTAACGTCTAATGTTGCTTGCGGATTTTCTGTATTAATGCCGACCTGACTAAAAGCAGTACCGGAAAAAAAAATTACCACAATAATAAAATGTTTCTTCATTTACTAATTTTCCTGCAAAGGAAAATTATTTTGAATTTCAAAAAAAAAACATGTGGATGAAGTTCAAAATAATGATGACAAAATGCATAAACTGCTTCATCAGATTTATACTTCTTTTAAGACAAAATAACTTTTCTTTCTAATCTTTCTATTCTGCCTACTCCAAACAAATAATATTGAGATATCCAGATAACCCGATCGCGCAAATTTGCAATATGTGCTTAAAAAGTTCATTAAAAAATATTTTTTTAGAGAATATGAGGGAAATAATACTTGGTAGTGTTTCAGATGTGCAATTATTCAGTAATAATTTGACTACAAGTAATTTAATAATAAAATAATCAAGCCCGATAACGGACATTAATCCATTATCGGGTATTTTTATGCCTTTAAAATAACTAAAATCAATTGATCTGAAAACCTTGTGTATCAAATGTGTTGGTAGCAACTTTTCGCATAAATTACATCCTACAATATATGGCAAAACCAACCTTTACTATTGAAAATCAAACAAAAATATGTTCCAATTGTTCTACTAAATTAATCAAATATGGTAGAACTAAGAATGGCAAACAACGTTATAAATGTAAATCTTGTAACCAAACCACTGTAGAAATTTATACATACAACGCCTATCTTTCAACAATCAATTCAACTATTATTCACTTAACTAAAGAAGGTTTAGGAGTAAGAATTACAGCTCGATATTTACAAATTTCAACGATTACTTTACTCAAACAGTTTCTACAAATTACTTCAAAAATAACACCATCTAAATTCAAAGAAGAAGACAAAGAATTTCAAGTAGATGAGCTCAAAACCTTTCGTAAAAAAAAGATTAAAACCACTTTGGATTACCTACACATTCTCACTTCGAACTAGACAAATTCATGTCTTTCATTTTGGTTATAGAACAATAGAACTTTTCAAAAAACTACTTATATCTATTATCAAAAGTAATCCAACGAAAACTTACACTGATAAACTCAATACCTATCTATTAGTTATTCCTTCAGAGCTTCATTCAACCAGATTTCGTTCCACGAATCATACCGAACGAAATCATTTAAATTTACGCACTCATCTTTAAAAAAAAACAATTTTTTACACTAAAAATACAGATACTTTAACCATCTATTTTTGTAGTTGAATATTTTTAAATAATACCTAACTTAAATATTATTATTGACTTAAGAAACTAAAAAGAGCTAATTTCCAAATTTAAAAATGTAGATTAATTTTAAAACCTTTTGAATTGGAACTTGTGCAAAAATGTCAAAAACGACATCAAATGTTCGACAGAAGTACCTTTCAGCCCCCAACGACAAATGGCACCTTTGGAAGACAAAGAGTGCCATTTTTTGTTATTGAAAGTTTGAGTTTTTTAATTCATCTTCACCCACTAAACACAATCTGACTTAACATTTTTTCAGATCAATTATTTTTATCATTTGGTCAAGTCATTTCTTTTTTAATATATTAGATTTTCCAATCAAAAATCAGAACTAAAAATTTACCCATAAAAGTAAAAATCAAACTCACTTTACAGATAGTACAACACATACAAAAAAAGAGTATATATTTTATTAAGCCTAATTATTTAAATAAATTGTAGTTTAAAAAGACACCAAATCGATTCTTAATTTCTACTTCTTCGGAGTTTAAATTTGATTTTATAGGTTGATAATATTCAATTCCATAATTAAAACGATTACTTTTACCCTCAATTCCTAATTTTATAAATTTAGCATCACCTTTTGATTTTGGAATTTTTTCATTAAATTGTTGATTAGCATAATAAAGTTCATTCTGGAAACCAATTTTGCCTAATAATTCAATGTTTTTATAAACAAATAAATGCTGAATTTGAATCAATTGATTCCATTGATTTCCAAATTTATATTGCTTTTTATTTTCTCCTTTCAAATTATAATCTGTCACAAATTGAACCGAAGAATTAGAATAAATTAATTGATAATTTAATGCAAATTGGGTGTCCCAACTTCCGGTTCCTAATTGAAAACTTGGGTTAGTTGTTTCTGTGTTTTGTTGATTAAATTTAGCTATAGGAATTTTAACTCCAATAGCTGTTGATAAGGATTGTTTGATAGATTGTTCTATTTCTTTTGGTTGAATAATTTTAACAATTCCCATCACGTTTAAATCTCCAATTCCCGAAATTGATGTTCTATTTAGACCATTATTCTCATGAAAATGATAAGGTAAACTTACGCTGATATCAATCTTTTTATGAATAGGAATTCTTGTCCATAATTGAATGGTATTGAAACTTTGTTTTTGAGAAAGTTGATTGGAAAAAGTATTTTCTTTGGCTTTGTAGAATTGATGAAAATAACGAACACCAATAAAGTTAGATGCTATCAAATTTTCGATTCCGTTTGATGCCGAAGTTGCAGCGCATCCACAAGCGTCACAATCTAGCTCGGTATCTATAAAGTATAATGGTAGAATTGAGTCATTATTAGATTTTGCCCAACCAAATGTTGAGAAAAATAGAAATAGGATGAAGTTGAAATATCTTGTTAACATAATTTTTAATTGAACTCTGCAAAAGCAGGATTAGTAATAAATTTTTGATCAGTCAATGTTTTTAGAAAAGTAATAATTGCTTTCTTTTCATTTTCGGTCATCGGAATTCCAATTCTATCATTTTGTTTTAAAACCGGATCAAGATTTTTTTGATTCTCTACATTTTGTTCATAAAAATTGAGAACAGCTTCTAAACTATAAAATCGACCATCGTGCATATATGGTTTTGTTAATTCAATATTGCGTAAACTTGGAACACGAAATTTCATAAAATCGATAGAGTCTAAAGTCACCCGAAAACGCCCGCCATCTTTGTATTGTGCATCATAATATTGTCCAGTATTTCGAAAAGATTCGTCGGTAAATAACACACCATTGTGACAAGAAGAACATTTTTTCTGAAATAAATTCATTCCATATTTTTCCTCATCTGTTAAATTTCCTTCCTTTTTTAGATAAGAATCGTAGCGCGAATTTGAAGAAATCATTGCTGCCATAAATTGTCCAAGTGCATTCAAAATTCGTTCACCATTTATGTTTTCATCTCCAAAAACACTTTTAAATAAAGAACGATAATTAATGTCATTTTTGAGCTTAGAAACAATTTCTTCAATCGAAGAATCCATTTCATCTTCATTAGAAATTGGCGAGATAGATTGTTGTGCCAAATCATGAATTACACCGTCCCACATAAAGCGATTTAGAAACGCTAGATTCTGAATCGAAGGTGCATTTCGAATACCTAAGCGATCGTCAATTCCATGACTAATATTGTGTCCGTGATGTGTAAAAGCATTTTCTTGAATATGACAAAATCCACACGAAATAGTATTGTTACGGGATAGACGACCATCGTAAAATAATTTTCGTCCCAATTCAATTCCATTTTTAGAAAGCGGATAGCGAATTGTATCAAAAGTTAGCGAAGGAAAATATGACGGATATTTTAACTCATATTTTTCATTAATAGGAATTCCCTTGTCAATATCATCGTTTGTGCAACTTATAAAATTGAGTGTAAAACAGACTAATAAAACAATATTTTTCATTTTTTTCTTTTAAAAAGGTTATATCTAAAGGTGTTTAGATATAACCTTTGGTTGATGATAATTAGTTCGATTGATTGTTGTGAACGTGATCTACTCTAAACATTTTTATTAGATTATCTGTTACATTTATAAGATGTTGCGAAGAGCCCATTGAGTTTTCGGTACTTGTATTTAAAGTCAATTTTTTTTCGCCGCTCAAAAATTGATTTAAATCTGCCATAATATGAATTGCAGGTTTTATTTTTGAGGTTACACGAGCCGTATTTGGTAAATTTAGAGTGATTTCTCGGTATAAATCTGCCGTATTATTTGCAATAACATTTCCCATATTTCCGGTGTGATTTTTATACGGATTTGTAGCTTCGGTTGTTCCATATAAACCTTCTAGTTTTACAAAAACATAACCAGCAGCCCACGACCATGTCATACCGTTTTCTTTGGCTTTATCCCAAAATTGAGCTTGTCCGTCATGACCCAATAAATACGCATTTTGATGAGTTCCTAAACCAAATTTTATTTTTATATACTTATTTTGAGGAACATCTTTTAGATCAACATAAATTATATTTGCAACAGCTTTTTCTTGATCAATAATAAATGCCCCTTTGTCTGCATTATTTTTATGATAAACATATTCGTTTCCCGCTTCATCAATTAATGTGATGTTACTAATTATATATTTTAGTGTTGTAAAATTATATTTCTGACCATTTGCAGAAGTTTGCGTAGTTTTATGAAGTACAATTCCCCCAAGATTTTCGAAACCATTCTCAAATTTTAGCTGAATATTTCCTGCTTTTCCTGTGTCAATTGTAGAAAAATCATCATCGTTAGTTGTGCATGACGTAAAAATTGTAAGGGTTATAAGAAGTATAGAAGTGTATATTTTATTAAATTTTTTCATTTTATTAATTGTTTGTTTTTTAAGCATAATGAGTTTTTTCGAATAAATATTCAGTTTATTCAAACAATTATTTTTAGTGTAAAAAACTAAACAATAGGCGGTTTTAACAGTGAAATTTTCCACTGAAAAAAGTAATTATTTATCCAAAAAGTGAATTGTTTTTTCACAATAGATTTACATTGTTCGTGTGTAAAAAAATCAATTTCATCGGCAATAAAAACATCACCAAACTGAATGTTTTTTTGAATATTTGATGAATGTTGATGATCTTCTACTTGATTTAATTGTTTTGCTAAAAAACATTTTCCGTTACACATTATCTCAGGTTTATCGAGATTAATACACAACGTTTCCTTAATCTTTTCCTGAAAAGTGAAATAGATTGTAAAAGGAATTAATGTACGAAAAGCAAGTGAAAAAAATAATGTAAAAATAAGTGCGTTATAACATTTCGTGTAAATTATTTTCAGCACAAAAGATTAAGCATAGATGATACATAAATTAAAAAATTAACTAAAGTATATCGCTTTAATTGGTGGTTGAATTATTTTTTGTAAATAAAATAGAGAAGAATAATCTAAAAAAGTATCTTTTATTTGATTTTTGTTTTTAGAAAAAGTAGTTGAAGAAACTTCTAAAACTTTGGTTTCAACAAATAAATCTAAGCTTTTAAAAGCAGTTGGTAATTTATCTTTTGATTGTTGCTCTTTTGCACTTTTCGAAATTTCGTCTTTTAAATAACAAATACCATTACATGTAAGTTCTGGTCGATTACGATTAATACAAAGTTCGGTTACAATTTTTTCATAATTTACGACATAATCTATTACTGCAAAAAGTGGTCTACAGCTTATAATTACAACGGTTATTATGAATAAAATATTTTTCAGACTTTTTTTTGTAAAAGTAGAAAGTCTTTGCGTGTAGAACAATGAAAAATATCAGCGAATCATTCAAAACCTTTATTTGAGTGTTAAACGTTATTTTAAAACTGAAGGTAATATTTCAAATGTGTTAGTATATATTTTTAATATAAATTAACCCAGTTAATATATAATCAAATAAATAAATTTGATACTTTTTATTTATTAAAACAAATTATACCATTTAAAAGCTAGGAAGATCCATTTTTAAAATACTAAAACATTGTAAATTACTTTTTAAAAATCTTAAAATTAAATCTCACTCAAAAATATCAAAAAAGACATCAAATGTTCAACAGAAGTACCTTTAAGTCCGCAAAGACAAATGGTACCTTTGGAAGACAAAGAGGCCATTTTTTTTTAATCAATATTTGGTTTAATAAACTATTAGTTTTCTTTATAATTAACTTATAACGGTTTAAAATTTATTATCCTAAAAGAGCATATTTATGAGATGAAGATTCGAAAATAACGAGAAATTATCATGATAAAAAGGAGCTGTTTCTAACTCCTTAATAATGTTTTTTTTGTATTTTCTTTATTTTAATTTTATATGATTTTTTTCCTTTATGAAAACTTATTAAAGTAATTACTTTTTATCAATTATCTAATCAGGTCTTCAAAGAATCATGATTCATTGCTGATTTATAGGCAAACCGTTATTTAACAATACTTCGATAACCGTTCAATTTAATTGAACAATGACAACTATACAGTTTATAAATAATAACTTATTTTAGTAATAAATATCTAAATCAATTAAGTTTATAACTTATTGTATGTTTTCTGAAATTTTGAAATTTAATATCTTGTTAATCAAATTATTGACTACTTTTTTCTGAATTATTTTTTTAAGTTAAATAACATTTGATTCTTATTTGTCCCCTTTGATGTCTCCCTAATAATTATTTTGTAAAGGTTAATTTTTGTGATTTTGTATTTACTCTTCTACTCATCATATTATAAAAAATAAAAATAATATATGAGAAAATTTTACTTCTTAATACTCTTCTTTATTGTATGGAGTAATGTATGGTCACAAAATTTACCATCCCATTTATATGCATCAGAAAACACCACAATTGTTTATGAAGGAATTCATGGTTCAAAAAGGATGTCTGAGGATGGAAACCTCGGAAATCTTGATGTAGGATATCAAGGAATTTATGGTGTACCTGTAGAGGGTCAAGTATTACTAAAGTTTAAATTACCAGTAGTTCCAGAAGGGTACGAAGTAGAAACTGCACTGCTTTATTTCCCCATAAAAGGTGGTGTTATTCAAGGAGCAGCTAGCTTTTCATTGAAAGCTTCATCTAGCTTGAACCACAACTGGACTCAAAATGAAGTGTCTAATGCTACTTTACCAACTCCTATAGCCGGATCTACAATCGCTAGGTCTGTAGCTATGAATGCCCCAACTACAAAGCCTGTTATTGGGCCTTATGATTTTACAAGTTATGTTTCCAATGAAATTTACAAGTCTAATCCTCATGCAACATTTATCTTCTCAGCATTTTCTGCTGAACAAGCAGAAGCTGCGAAGATCTTACATAATGAACATTATGTTAAAACAACTGAAACACATTTAGGTGGAACTGAGCGTCCTTATCTAGTAATTACCTATACTGAGGTGACCGAAATTGAAATAACAGGCGTAACGAATGGAAGTTTTTATAGAAATAACGTAACGCCTCATTTTAATGTTGGAACAGCAACTTTGAATGGAGCTCCTTACATTAATGGTACAACTGTTACAAATGAAGGTACATATACACTAACGGTAACTAATGGAAATAAAATACAAACTATTCAATTTACAATAGACAAAACGCGACCTACTGCAAATATTGTAATAAATAATGGGAGCTCCTTCACGAATCATGAATATGTAGATGTAAGGATTACACCAGATTTAGGCGTTAATGATATTGTTAGTATGCGGTATTCAGTAAATGAGTCTCCTATATCAACGACTCAAGCATACCAGTCACCATTTTCAGTTGGGGTAGGATCTGAAAATGGTGAGAAATCGATTAGAGTTGAATTAATAGATGCAGCGGGTAATATATCTCCGCTATATTCTTGGGATTTTGCATTAAATACCACAATACCTACAGGAAATTTAACGATTAATAACGGTGCTCTGTATACAACGGATCGAGCGGTAAATCTACTTATTGTACCTACTGCAGGTTCTAATGAAATTGTTAGTATGAGATTTTCGAATGATAATATTTATTGGTCTTCATTAGAAAGCTATAACCCGAGAAAAACATATACATTGTCGTCAGGGGATGGAAACAAAACAGTTTATGTGCAGCTTCTTGATCGTTTTGGCAACGTTGGCGTCTTGCAAAGCAGCATTTTTTTGGATATGACCCCTCCTAAAGCTTCGGTTCTCATTAATAATGGAGGTCAATACACGAATAATACGAATGTAGCTATTGAAATAACTCCGGATATAGGCGTAAACGATATCACATATATTAGATACACAATTAATGGCTTGCCACCAACAACGATTGCATATACAAACAGTTTTAGGATTAATGTAGGAAGCACGAATGGAGAGAAAGAGATTACCATTACGCTATTTGATGCTGCATGGCACTCCTCTACAATATATAGCGCAACCGTAACACTAGATACTTTACCTCCAACTGCTACAATTACTACTTCAAAAACTTCATTAAAAATAGGAGATGTTTCAACTGTTACTATAACATTTAGTGAAGCCGTAACTGGTTTTGATGATGGAGATCTTAAAGCTGAAAACGGTACTTTAAGTGGAGTATTAAGTACTGATGGAGGAATAACATGGACAGCAACATTTACACCAGATCCTGGCATTACAAATACAACAAATGTTATTACATTAGATAATACAGGAGTTACAGATTTAGCAGGTAACTCAGGAGTTGCAACAACAGATTCTAATAATTATGCAATAGATACACAACAACCAAATTCTCCATCAAATTTTCAAGCCATAGGAAAAGATAGAAAAGTTGAATTATCATGGGATAAAAATCAAGAAACTGACTTTAAACAGTATAATTTGTATAAAATAATCGATAGTGTTAAAAGTTTATTATCAACTTTACCTAAAGGGCGCTTGAGTTATATTGACCCAAATCTAACCAATGGAGAAACGTACAATTATGTGTTAGTAGCAGAAGATAATATTGGTAATTTAAGTTCGGAAACAACAATTTCTGCAAAAGCGATAGGTGAACAAAAAATTTCATTTTCTCCTTTATCTGATATAGATTATGGAGATATAATAAGCCTTGGAGCAACAGCATCTTCAGAATTAGAGGTTTCTTATTCTTCATCAGATTCTACGATAGCAGAAGTGTATCAAGATATAAATGATCAAAATAAATGGAAATTAAAAGCAAAGAAAGTTGGTTTAGTAGTTATTACAGCAAATCAAAGTGGATCTTCTAATTATTTACCAGCTATTTCTATTTCGCAAAATATTAATATCAATGTTGCACAGCTAAAAGTTACGGCAAATGCACAAAATAAAGTTTACGGAACCTTAGATCCAAGTTTAACTTTTGCTGTTACGGGGTTCAAAAATAATGATCAAGAAGCAAATGTATTATCAGGAAGTTTAGTTCGTGATGCAGGAGAAAATGTAGGAGCTTATTTAATTGGTAAAGGAAGTTTAGTTGCAAATAGTAATTATAAAATTGATTTTAAAACGGATAGTTTAACAATTACAAAAGCATCACTTTCAGGAATTACATTCAATTCATCAAGTTTTGTTTACGATGGAACTTCAAAAATAATTGAAATTTCAGGGAATTTACCTAAAGGAACATCAGTAACTTATGCTGGAAATAATCAAACAGAAACAGGCGTTCATCAAGTAATTGCAACAATAGATGGAGGTACGAATTATGTCGATCAAACATTAAATGCAGATTTAACAATTACAAAAGCATCACTTTCAGGAATTACATTCAATTCATCAAGTTTT
>NZ_JAVXKG010000011.1:0-11759 GCF_036647415.1 Algoriella sp. | reverse complement strand
ATAATCAAACAGAAACAGGCGTTCATCAAGTAATTGCAACAATAGATGGAGGTACTAATTATATCGGTCAAACATTAAACGCAGATTTAACAATTACAAAAGCATCGCAATCAATTGTTTGGAATCAAAATTTAATTATTGGTTGTAGTAATGAAACTACAATTCAATTAACAGCTCGTTCTTCTAGTGGTTTACCTATTATGTACAAATCGTCTAATGAATCTATAGCAAAGATAAACGGAGCAGAAGTTATTTTAATAGGAAATGGTTATGCTGAAATAACAGCATTTCAATTAGGAAACAATAATTTTTTATCATCAAATCAGATTACTCAAACTTTAAATCATAAACTAAATGGTATGATAAAACAGAAATGGGACAATATTTTGATTTTTGATAATAATAGCAATGATTTTGAAAAATGGCAATGGTACAAAAATGGAACGATAATAAGTGGAGCAATAGGTCAATATTATCAATCTCCACAAGCTCTTTCAGGTATTTATCATGTTATTGCAACGGATAAATCTGGAAATAAAATGGAAACTTGTCCGATATCTATTGTAGCAAATCAACATAAAGGAGGAGTTAAAGTTGTTCCAAATCCTGTACGTCAAGGAGAAATGTTTAATATAGTAGCAGATTATTCAGTAGAAGAATTAAAAGGAGCGTCGTTAGTGGTGATGGATTTAACAGGTAAAATATATAAAGAAATTATAAATGTTGAGTCAACTACAAAATTAAAAGCACCTTTAACTGCAAGTGTTTACATTGTTCATCTTTTCTTGAAAGATGGAAGAAAAGCAAGCACTAAAATGTTAGTAAATTAATTTGTTTAGAATAAGAAAACTAAAAAAGAACACATGAAATCATTAATCATAAAAATAGGATTTTGCTTAATTACTTTAGGAATATCAACTATTCAAGCTCAAGAATTTAGTGGAGTTATAAATACGGGGATTCAAGGATTAGATTTTAAAGTAAATAATGGAGGAAATGAATTAAAAATAGGAAGTAAAATAGGTGTTGGCTACACCTATTTTCTCAACCAACATTGGGGAATTGTTACTGGAGCTGAGTTAGGTTATTTTAAAAATCATTCAACACTAGACGATCGTACCTATTCTTCTTATCAAATAGATTCGGAAGGTGAAGCGTTTGATTATAGAGTAAAGACAAAAGGATATAAAGAAGAAAGTCATTTTTATTCGGCCAGTATTCCGTTGATGTTACAATATCGTACATTGGGAAATACACAATTTTATATAAATGGAGGAGGACGTGTTTATTTCCCATTTGCACAACAGACAAAAGTAGGTATTGATGAACTTAAAATGAGTGGTTATTACGCCGATTTAAATGTAGAATTAGTAGATATACCAAGCCATGGATTTGGAACATTAACCAATTGGAAAAGCGAATCTGAAACGAAGTTAAAAACAACATTTTCTTTAAGTGCAGAAACGGGCGTAAGTTTTAAAATATCAGATAAAATCCGTTTATATACAGGTTTATATATAGATTATGGATTGAGTAATTTACAAAATAAAAATCAATTGCAAACAGATGTACCGTTGGTTAATTATAATGCAGAGAATAATGCAGAGAATCAACCAAATGGAATTATTCAAACATCAAATGCAATAGATCGGGCAAAACTATTAGCCTATGGATTTCAAGTAAGAATTGGTTTTGGAAGAGATAAACAAAAAGAAATCATGGTTTCAGAATTACAAATAGAAACAATTCCAGTTGTAGAAGAAATGCATCCCGAAATAATAGTCGAGAAAGAATCAGAACTAGTTCAACAGAAAAAACTAATAACATCTCAGCAAGAGTTAGTTGAAGAACCGATTGTTTTTAATCGATTAGATAATCAATAGCGGTAGTGTTTCATATGTGTTGTTATTTCATAATGTATTTACTACAAGTTATTTAACAATAAAATAATCAAACCCGATAATGGAATACTATCTATTATCGGGTATTTTTATACCTTAAAACTACTAAAATCAATTCGTCTGATAACCTTGTGTATCAAATGTGTTGGTATCAAATTTTCGCATAAATTACATCTTAGAATATATGACAAAATCAACCTTTACTATTGAAAATCAACCAAAAATATGTTCCAATTGTTCCACTAAATTAATCAAATATGGTAGTACAAAGAGTGGCAAACAACGTTATAAATGTAAATCTTGTAACCAAGTCACTGTAGAAATTTATACATACAACTCCTATCTTTCAACAATCAATTGTAATATTATCCAATTAACCAAAGAAGGTTTAGGAATAAGAAGTACCGCTCGTTATTTACAAATCTCAACGACCACTTTACTCAAGCGAATTTTGCAAATTGCTCCCAAAATAATACAGCTGTATTATCTGCTATTTTAACCATCTATTTTTGGAGTTAAGACTCTAACAAAAAAATAGATAATACTTAACTTGGATATTCCTATCGCCTTAAGAAGCCATAAAGTGCTATTTTGTAAATTTTAGTCTAAAAAAGTGTAAATTATTTTTAAAAAATCTAAAAAATTACAGTTTATCTAAAAACGTCAAAAATGACATCAAATGTTCGACTGAAATACCTGTCAGCCCGCGAAAGAGATTCTATCATTTAGAATCTCTTTTTTTTGTAAATCGGTAATATTTCAGATGTATTGTTATTTAATAGTCTACTGATAAGAAATGACTTAATAATAAAATTACTGTATTTGTGATGTTTGAAAAAAATACACATCTTAAACATTACCTTTATGTATTTTTAATCACTGAAAAGTTATATCTATTTTTCAGGGCGAGACAATTCTAAACCATCAACAATTGCTTTTTGTAAAATTTCACCCATTTTATTAAAGCTTTCGTATTCATTATTTTTATAAAATTTAGAAAATGAAGTTCTTAATTGCGCAATATTTTCAGGTTTCGAAATTGTGTCTTTTTTCATTATTTTAATCAAATCTTTGTAACGCTTAGTGCTATTTGCAATTCTCTTTGAAACTAATGATTTTTCTTCTTTCCTATATTGTTCCACCGAATTAGATTTTAATCGATTACTTACCATATCCACCATTTCTTTGTTCTCTTTGAAATATTGTGGACGATAAATTTTTAAATTTCCTTCATAACTCTGTTGATCAAAATCTATAGGACGAATGCGGTAAATAACTTGATCAAAATCGTGAATCGGAATAACAACATAATTATACGAACGCATATCGCCCAAAAGCCCTATAAAACAACGTTCGTTGAACTTTACAAACTCTTTTGCGATTTGATTTTTCTCTAAATCATTGCATTTTTCTAAATATTTTTTGATAAATACATCGCCCGGAATTCCTAAAATATGCTCTTCAATTAAGGTGTTTTTATACACCAAAAAATTAATACGATGAGGTGATAAAATCTCTTCTAATTCTAATCCATAAATTCGTGAAGCGTCCGCTTGTTTTATATAGAAATTAGTGTAATTATCGTTCAAAATATTACGAACACGAATACGAAAAGGTTTCGAATTTCCGAAAGTGCAATAATCAATAGAATCTACAGTCAAATAAGGTAAAGACTCTTCGTCTCCATCAGAATGGAGAAAAGTGTAAATTCTATTCAAACTATTTTCTATTTCCCTGTGCTCAGAATCGGAGTAATAAACACCCAACCAATGCGTGTCATTGCCTTCTTTATCTTCTAAAGCAACGCAATCAGAAAAACGTAGTAAATCATCATATTCAAGACTTGCCGTAGTTGTGCGTTGATACTTTTCTAAATAAAGATTAAGTTCATTATTAATCGGATAGATGGGTTTTCTAAACTCAATTTTTACATCTTTCATTTGACTAAAATTGATAAATATTTTCACGAATATACTTCGAAATAAATCATAATATTATATTTATTCGATTAATATTTATTACCTTAGAGAGAACATCTAAACTTACAAAAATGAATATTCAGGTCAGAAATTTGACACTTGAAGATTATAGTGATTTAACGGAATCGACAAAAGAAGCTTATCACAATCAGTTAGGAACTTGGACAGTTGACGAAATAAAAGAATTATTGGCGATTTTTCCACAAGGACAGTTTTGTGTTGAGGTTGATGGTAAAGTTGTGGCTTCTGCTTTGAGTATTATTATCAATACAAAAAAGACAAATATTGAATCAAATTATGATACAATTACGTCGAACGGAAAGTTCTTAAAACATGATCCAGATGGTGATGTAATGTATGGTATCGAAGTTTTTGTACATCCAAATTACCGTCAATTACGTTTAGGAAGACGTTTGTATGATGTAAGGAAAGAATTGTGCGAGGAAATGAATCTGAAATCTATTGTAGCAGGTGGACGCATTCCTAATTATTATAAATATTCTAAAGAATTATCTCCACGTCAATATATAGAAAAGGTAAAAAGTAAAGAAATTTATGATTCTACTTTAGCTTTTCAGCTTTCGAATGATTTTAATGTCAAAAAAATTCTTAAAAATTACTTGAAAGATGACAAAGAATCGCTAGAATATGCAACTTTATTAGAGTGGAATAATATTTATTATGAACCAGATTTAAAGTCGAATTCTCCAACAAAACGTACTATTCGTTTAGGATTGGTGCAATGGCAAATGCGATTGTTTGCAGGCTTGCAAGATTTTTATGATCAGGTAGAGTTTTTTGTAAATTCGGTAAGTGATTATGGTTCTGATTTTATCATGTTTCCAGAGTTTTTTAATTCTCCGTTGATGAGTCCTTATAATCATTTGAAAGAGATTGAAGCAATGCATCAATTAGCAACAATGACAGATGATATTGTGAAGAAAATTCAGGAATTTGCGATAACATATAACATCAATATTATTAGTGGATCTATGCCACATTTGAAAGATGGGAAATTGTATAATACCTCTTTTTTATGTCATCGTTCAGGAAAATTAGATTCGTACAGTAAAATACACATCACACCAAATGAGTTTAAATATTATGCTTTAAATGGAGGTGAAGAAATTAAGGTTTTTGATACAGATTGTGGTAAAGTAGGTTTATTGATTTGTTATGATGTCGAGTTTCCCGAATTGAGTAGAATTTTAGCTGATCAAGGAATGGAAATCTTATTTGTTCCTTTCATGACAGATACACAAAATGGATACACACGTGTGCGTTGTTGTGCCCAAGCTCGTGCAATAGAAAACGAATGTTACGTTGCAATTGCGGGTTCTGTAGGAAATTTACCTCGAGTAAATAATATGGATATTCAGTATTCTCAATCAGCAGTTTTTACTCCTTCAGACTTTTCTTTTCCAAATAATGGCGTAAAAGCGGAAGCGACACCAAATGCAGAAATGGTTTTAATTGCAGATGTAGATTTGTATTTATTGAAAGAATTACATGAATATGGAACTGTAAAAACAATGAAAGATAGGCGTAAAGATTTATATGAAGTGAAATTAATGAAATAAAAAAAACCTCCAACTTTGGGAGGTTTTATTTTAGTTCTTATTTCGTTGGTTGGACAAAATAAGGACATGAATCTAAACTTTTTCTTAGTTATAGACCTTAGGTTCGGTTAAGAATTATATTAAAATTATTATTTTATTTTTAATTAACAAAATAATAAATGATAAAAATCACAACTTTAACATTTATTAAATATGAATATAAGTGTCTATAGAGAATATTTGAATGAATTCTTTATGTGATTTATTCGGTACAAATTGATTAAAATAGATTTTTTTTCCGTTATTAGAAAAATGAGGAATTCCCGTTAATCTATTATTGAATAATTTAGCATCATATAATAGTTTAGATTTTTTTTCGGAAAGGCAACTTATTTTAATTTTTTCATCACTAAAAAATACCGCATACTTTCCGTCTTTAGAAATATTAAATGGAGAATCTATAGATTTTTCTAAAAAAGTATATTGATTTATTTTAAAATCATTCGTGTTCACTCCAAAAAGTTGAGTAATGTTCTGGTCATCTTCCATCAAAAAATAGATAATTTCTCCGTTTAGCGAAGAGCGTAACCAATGTCTAAAATTACTAATACCTTTCTCTGTAAATGTGATTCTTTTTTGTGTAATACATTTGGGGACATCGGGTAAATTTATCCTAGAGCCTTGTAGATTATCTGTTTCAGCAATCGTAATTTTATCAGGAATTATTGCAACATAAATTTCTGTTTTCAATTTTCCTTCTAAATTTCTTACATGTCCTTGAAAAGCAATATTGTTTGTTGTATTTATCCAACATTCATCAAATGCTTTTTCTATTTCATCACTTCCATTTTTAGGATTTGGAACAACTTTAGAAACAATCACAGAGAACATTTCACCATTGTTGTTTTCTAAGTTTTCATCTAAAGGAACTTCAACTTTTTCAGAAAACATAACACCTACAACACGTTGATCTTTTACATTAGAATTAATTTTAGCTTCTTGTTCTAATACAAAATCATTGTACGTAAAACTTATCCATTTACCATCCGACTTCCATAAATGCGAATGAGTACCGCCTCTTAATGCACCTTTTGTATATGGAGAAAAAATATTTCGGGCATCCATAAAAATAGGTTTTTCATCAATATTTAGATTAACAGAAACTCCTGTACGTCTTGTCGCGGAATAGGGATTTTCTTGATTTGCATTGCAAATTCCGTGAATAAATATAATTTTATTTTCTATAGGAGAAAAAGTCGCTGCGCCTACTCCAGGACCAAATTTTGACTGATTTTTTGTAGAATAAATCGTTTTAATTTCTAAGGTTTCGGTATTTAAAGTTTTAATGAATTGCGTTTCTCCAATTTTTGTGTCATCATTTCTGGTATCAAAAAGAAGATAATTTCCGTCGCGAGATTCTATTTGATTATGATGTAAAGTATGTCCATAATCATTAAAGGTGAGTTGATGTATTTTATTCATCATTAAATCAATGATATATTCAATTATAAGTAATTAATAAACGCTTTTTAAATGTAACTAACTGATTTTTAACTATAATTTTAACATTTCTTATATAGATGTGTTACAATATAGTACATTACCTTTGTGGCTTGATATGATAAAAACATATAATTTTTCTTCAATTAAGCAGTATTGTTTTTCTTAAGAAAATTTATGTTTTTGTAAATATAACATTAATATGAAAAAAAAAATATCTATTATTTATTTCTTTTTTGTTCTTTGTTCTAGCTTTTTACAAGCACAATCTACAAATACAATTTTTGAAGAAAATTTTGATAAATCTCTTACAAGAATTGGCTCTCAATATATACCACAAGGAGGAAAAGATTCTTCGTTAGGTACTTTCAATCATGGTTCAAGTTTTTACTACTTAGCGGACAAATATTTCCAGACAAGTCCCAATTCAGGTGGTGTTACACGTGCAACTGCAAATGAAAATGTTTATAATATAGACAACGGATATTATGCCGTTATTGCGCCTAAAAATATTTATGATTTTTCAACTGATGCTCCTGATGGTTTAGGTTACAAAGGTAATTGGTGGCGAAAAGTAACTAATCATACAGATTCTTCTGATGATGGCGCTGTACTAGTTGTAAATGGAGGATTAATTCTTAATCAATATTATCGTCGTTCTGTAACTCTAGAAAAAGGTAAAACATATAAATTTTCTGCTTGGTTTTTTATGAGTGGAAATAATAATGTTGCAGTACAATTTGAGGCTCAAACTTTAGGAACTGAGAATGTGATTGGAAATTCTGGTAGAATGGATATTGGTTATGAATCTAACAAATGGGTAAACAAGTCGTGGACATTCAAACTTGATGATAGCAGCGATTGTACAAATTTGGCAATGGCGCTAAGAAATGCTTATTCTGCAAACTCTGGTAACGATTTTTATGTTGATGATATTGTTTTAGAAGAAGTCGTAGATCCTAATGCTCCTGTTATTACATGTTCTGGTGCTCCTGCAATAGATGATTTTATCAAAGCAAATGATGATCAATTAACAGTTACAGAAACTCAGAATAAATTTGATATTATAACAAATGATAGTTACGAGAAAGTTGTGGGAGATGTACATCTTAATGGTTCTAACAAAAATTCTACAATATCAATACAAGATACATGGCCAGAAGGTGTAATTCTTAATCCAGATACAGGAGAAGTAACAGTAGGTAGCGATTATTTTCCACAAACAGATCCTTTGAAATATCAAATTTGTAATTTACTTGGAGAATGCTCTGAGGCAAAAATTACGATTACTGTTCCGTACTGTTATCAAAATCCAACATTAGGTACGCCTGAAGGAACAACAACGGTCGGTATTTCTACAAATACTTCTGTAGATAAAGCTTGGCCTAATAATATTCCGAATGGTTATATTAGTTTGGATTCGCCTTCCAAACCAATGGTTATTACAAGGACGATAGCTTCTAAAATAATGAATCCAATTGAAGGAATGATTATTTACGATACCGTAGATAAATGTGTGAAACTATACAATGGTTCAACTTGGCGATGTATCAAAAAAGCATGTAATAATTAAATAAGAAAATCATCATGAAAATATATATATATCTATTCTTGTTTGTTCTCGTAATAAACAAGGCAAATGCTCAGTTGATTATAGCAACGGATAATAATAACGTGCAAACTACAGAATCAACGCTTATTCAGTTTGAGGACGGTTATACAAAAGGAATTATTCTACCAGCAAATACACAAGTAACGACGAATCCTACAAACGGTTCTTTTACTTTTGATAAATCAGATAGAAAAGTAAAAATGTATGAAAATGATCAATGGGTATCTTTAACACCTACGGGAGATTCGGGAGCAATAATTACAACAAATTCTAATGATAATGGTGAAGGTGTAATTGTAGGAGCGGAAACTTCTACTGCCGAAGGCGTTTTAGTATTAGAATCTGATGATAGAGCATTGGTTTTACCACGTATAGATAATCCTGTAGTCAATGTAAATTCTCCTTATCCAGGTATGATAGCATACGATACAACATCGAAAACAATAGCAATTTTTGATGGAAAATTATGGAGCTTTTGGAAGTAAAATAATTTATTTAAAATAAATATATAATAGAAAAACCTCGAACATTGTTCGAGGTTTTTCTATTATGCGGACTGAAAAGGAGTCCAGTTGAACATTTGATGTCTTTTTTTGCATTTTTGGATATATTTAGATTATGAGTTAGAATATTTTTGATTTAATAATTTAAAATGACAAGTTTTGGCGCTATCGAAAATTACTTTTGTTATCTAAATTAAACTTAGATATGAAAAAAGACTTTTTTTTGACACGTTATGCATTAATCATAAAGCGATTAGAGAAATCAGCCTCAACTTATGAAGAAATAGAAGACTATCTACTAAATTCTTTTGAGTTTCAGGATGCAAATGTTAATACCTATTCTAAACGTACATTTCAACGAGATGTAAAAGCAATTCAGAATCTATTTAATTTAGAAATTATAAATGATCGCTCGAATCTATTTAAATATACCATCGTTTCTCGCCCAATAATGGAGGTAGATGAGTATAATCAACGTTTATTAGAATCTTATCAAATCATTAATACATTAAATGCTTACCCAGATTTTGAAGATTATGTATTTTTAGAATCCAGAAAACATCGTGGTATTAATTCTTTTTATGAATTGTTGTATGCAATTAGAAATAGAAAAGTTATTGAATTTTCTTATCACAATTTTCTTAAAAACACACATACAAAGCGTAAAGTTCATCCATTATTACTTAAAGAATCAAAAGATAGATGGTATTTGGTTGCTCTTGATAAAAAAGATGAGCAAGTAAAATGTTTTGGATTAGACCGAATATCTAATCTTTCTCTTTTTGATGCTACGTTCAAAAAATATGAAATGGATTTCAAGACTTATTTCAAATATGCGTTTGGTATTATTTGTTTTCAAAATCAAACACCATATCGTATCGTTTTAGAATGTAGTAATAATCAAAAAGAATACATCAAAAGTTTTCCATTACATGATTCACAAATTGTCTCAGAAGAACAAGAAGATAAATGTATTTTTGAGATGATGCTTTATCCGACGTATGATTTTATGCAAGAAATTTTGTCTTATGGTAAAGAAGTAAAAGTACTTGAGCCAGAGATTTTGATTAATCAAATAAAAGAACAATTAATTGCTTCTTGCAAAAATTATAATATTTTCTAAAAATAACAACTCTATATATTTATAATCGATGAAATCGTAGATAATTTAATTTATCGATGTTTTCATCGATTTTTATTTTAACTAGAATCCATTTTCACTACGACAACTTTTGGCACATACGAGATTTAGTTTTGTCTAAAATCACAAAAAATAAATTTTATGACAAATGATTATTTAAAAGATCTCGACGATTGGGACGAACAATCCCAGCAAATTTTGTTGTCTTTAGCCAAGAATGATGAATTCATATCGTTCGAAGAATTAGAAAAAGGAATTTTAAGAAAAGCCAAAAATCAGTTAAACAGTATCAAAACTAATCAATCTTTCCAAGAAATTTCTAACCAAATAGCGCTAGAAAGTCCGTTTGGAAAGAATAGTTTAATTTACAAACCAACGATAGAAGATTATGATGATTTAAACAAAGAATTTTATACAGATAGTATTGATTATGAATTATTAGCTAATGATTTGAGAAATAATTTATTAAAATCTACTAATTTTCTATTTGATTATCAAAAATATAAAAAAGATAGTCTAACAATTAGTCATTCTAATACGTTAGGTATTCCTATTGTACATGAAATAAAAGATAATTCAAGTGATCTTTATTTTGAGACAGGAATGCTGAACAAAAGGAAAAATTTGTTGAGTAATCGTTCCAAATATTATTTCGGAATTTATTCACATCATGATAAGATTATTTATAATCTCAATTTCATTTACAAAGATGGCGAAAATATTAATTTTAGAAAAGTTGAAAATAAGATTAGTGAGGAATTAACAGATTACGTTGTAAATGACGAATATATCGCGATTAAACTTTATACAAAAAACTCTGATGTTTACTTGAAATTTTTAGAAACTATATATGGTTCTGAAGACCGAGAGTATATGAAAAATAAAATAATTTTATACTACAAAGATTTCATTACAAATGGTAAAAACAATGCAGATATATTAGATTCTTTATACGAGAGTATTCCAGATTTTGTTTTAGAAAAATTATCTGATGAAGAGTTATGGAATGACCTTGTAACTTTATCTACTGCATCTATAAATAGAGTTGGAACTGATGAAAATGTATCAATTATTAATTTGTTGGGCGGAATTAAAAATTATACATGGTGGTACAATAAGATAAATGTTAATGCAAATGTTGTGCAACGATTATTAGAAAATTTCAGTAAACAATATCGAGATCAATTAATACAAATTTTTTCCACAATTGGAATTCATAATTGGACGAATAAAGAACTTGAAAAAGCTTGGAAATTTGATATAGATTACGAACGAGTTGAGGTAGATTATAAAGAAACTATCTATTATACGGGCTACGCTTATTACATAGAAGAAAAGAATAAATATGATGTTGGAACAGCTATTTTTCTTTACGAGAATTTTTCTCCTAACAGAAAATCCGAAATAAAAGATACTTTAGGATTACACAGTCCATTTGATGTTGTAAAAATTCCACTTGAAAAAAATAATTATTTATATGTTCCTTGTTTTGTTGCAGAATATTGACTCGTCCTGAAAAATAGATACATTTTTTGAGTGATTAAAAATACATAAATTAATCAGT